>NZ_JACJQM010000025.1:0-99250 GCF_014696655.1 Nostoc sp. FACHB-888
CATGCACCTTGATGTTCACCACTTTCAATCGCTGCCCATGGTAGGGATAAAGTAAATACAACATTAATCAAAATAATCAGCCCCATTGTTATACACAAAAGACGCAATTGCTCTTCCAATGTATAGCGGGCAGCAACGTTAAGACCGAACAAGATTAAACCTAAAAAAACAATTGCTTTTCTTAAGGTGACATCAGGTATTGGAGACCATAAAAACGAGAGAATAGCCAGAGCTACCAACGCCCATAAAAACCTTCTTTTACTAGCAAGATAAGCGATACGCTGAGAACGAATACAGGTAAGCAGAAATGTAATTCCTAAAATTACATACTGCATCAAACTCAATACAGCACTATTCTCATCACCTGAGTCTCTTAGAGCTGGATTATCAGCACTTGATATCCCACCAAAAAAATTCAGCGTTGATGTAAAGTACAATAGGCTAATAACAATAAATGCTTTGTCTAAAGTTTCAAGAATTTTTTGCATACTCAAAAAAATCAATCTTTCGATAAAACTTGCATAATTTTTTCTGCTACTTTTTGACGGTTTAACTGAGTTTTTACCTTCTGCCGGGCTTGCTCAGACATAGCAGTAAGTGTTGGAATATCATTTAGTAGATAGATGATCTTCTCTGCCAGCAACTCTGGTGTCAGCGAATCGACAACAATCCCATTAAGTCCGTTATCAACAATTTCCGGCATCCCATCATTTGTTGAAACAATGCTAGGAATACCATAGTTCATAGCCTCAATAATAAACGATGGAAACGGATCGCATAGTCCGGGAGCAACCACTAGGTCAGTTTGCAGAAACAACTGACGCATTTCTTCTAAAGAACCAATTCGTCCTGGATTGTCCACACCGTCCTGTTGAACAGCCAGCTTTTTACCGATAATGACTAGTCTGGATTCGGGTATAATGTTCTTCACATACTTGAAAGCAGCTAAAACAATTTCACCACCTTTGCGTTCAAACTCTGCACCGTTGAATAAAATTTGCTTAGTGCCAAAGGGTTTCTCACCTTCATACACAGTATGACGATTGGCAAAGGAACCGACAACGGTAATTTTTTCAGGTTGAATACCGTAGTCTACTATTAGCGATGATTTGACAACATCGCTCATGGCGAAAAGGTGGTAAGCGCGCTCATAAGCTAAACGTTCACAGTTTTTCCAGGCTTGAAAATCTTGAGAATTTGCAAATGGGGCCCAAGGCTTCCAATTACGGTGAACCAAGGACATAGTGTAGTCCAGATACATACCGTAGGGGATGTCAAATCGTTCCCAAAACGGACAATACATGCTAAATATATGCAGTACGAAATCTGGCTTGTACTCTAACTGGTAAATACTATGTTCAAGCCGTTTTGATTTTGTGATAAATGTTTGCTTGTTTTTCTGGTGTTTTCCACTTTGAACGGGGGAAATTACATAAATCAGCTTATTCAATAGCCTAGCAACCTTATTCAATAGTGGAAATCTTAAAGGCTCGTCACCAGGTAAATATTCTAACTGCTCACATTCTAATGAAAGTGTTTCAAATAAGGGACGGTAGCGTTGTAAGAATAGGCCGTCTCCCGTAGCAACCATCTTTTGTATGTTCATAAATACTTTTGTTTTTTCTATTCCTACTGTTTTGGATATTTTTGTTAGAGTTTTGACTGCAATCTTTTCATCTAAGTTAGTAGTAGATTGACCAATAATTTCATTTAATGATTAGTTTTAAAATAGTAGTAAAATGCTTTAGCATAAATTAATATCCTTCTTCGCACTGGAGTAAGTATCAAATACTTGTCTATAATGTCTCTTGTACTGTTATCCCTGAAACTGCTACGCCAGTAATTACTTAAACCGTCGGCAAGAAAATTGTCGGTAAATTTAAAAAGAAAAGGAAAGTTGCTCCTCATTGCGTAAGCCGTAGAAGAATGAATTTTTGCAACAACTGCTTGTGCATTTGTGTTGCGGGTAAGATTATTATTTTTATGAACTCGCTGGAAAGAAAGCTTTTTTGCTATCGCAAAACCTTGTGCTAAGGCAAGAGATGTAAATTGTAGATAGCAGTCGTTAATGCTAATTCCTTCTGCTTCTGGCATGGGTATAATTTGTTGTAGTAAAGACCGAGTAAAGCAAAGCCCAGAGGTGGCAGGAATTGAAAATGCAAGTTTTCCTCGGATTCTTCCTCGACACATATCTTCTCTCAAATCATAGTCATACACTAAGCCTAAAGGTTGATTATCGTAGTGGCTATCTACTAGTGTTTTAAGCTCTGCATCAATAAATTGCAGCATATGGAAACACCAATAGCTATTTTGATAGTTCTTCAAAACATTAACGACCTCAGATACTTTTTCAGGTTTGTAAGTGTCATCTGCGTCTAAGAAACAAATAATATCTCCTCGACTGGCAGCAAATCCTGCATTGAAGGCTGAGGCTTGTCCCCCATTCTTTTTGAGCACAGGAATAATTTTGTCGCCGTAACTGGCAATGACCTCTCGTGAGTGATCCGTCGAGCCATCATCGACAACAATGACTTCTATGTGAGCGTAGGTTTGCGCCAGTGTGCTGTTGATCGCATCTGCTAAAAAATGCCCATAGTTATAGTTGTTGATGAGAATATTGACTAGAGGTTGTTTATCCATCACTAAATTCCTCTTAAAATTACAAACCTCTGTATGATTTAAGTTTTGAATTGACCGAAGATCCTTTAAAATATCTCAAATCATGGAACGCTCTGGCATCAATTATGGATGATACATGAAAGCTAACTTGCATTTCTAGCACTCCTGAAGCTTTTCCAGAGGTCAATTAACTTGTGCTGCGTATCTGGTAACAACAAAACAACGACTAAACCCAGCACAACCCACCATCCCAATTGATAAGGGAACAATGCCAGTCCAAAGGCAATAGCCAACAATCCGGCAAAACGGTAATCTGGGCTATTTACATTACGCACTAAATAAGAATGAATTATGCCATAACTTGCAATTGTTGAGAGTTCTGCCCAACCAAAACCGACTAATCCTACCCTTGGAAGCCAGAGCAGGGCTGCCCCAAAAAATAAGACAATATGGATGATGTGAAAAACAGCAACTCCCCAATTACGATGGAGAACAAAGAGCGCTGAAGAATGCAGGGTAAATAGACTATTTGCCAGTAGGCTAGCCGCAATAAAGGGGTAAACTTCCATTACTGGAAGCCATTTGGGGCCAAACATCAATGGCATAAACCAGGGGCCTAACCAAGCAACAATTGTCAACAATGGGCCTAACGCTAGGATTTGTAGCTTCATTCCATCTGTAATGGCTTGAACCAGACGATTGCGATCGTCTTGGAGACGTGCTAGAGCTGCGATCGAGAGACGGAAGGTAGCAGTCTTAACGAACCCTAACATTTCTGCTATGCGGTTTGCTAACGCCACGTAACCCACAGCTTCTGCACCTAGAAAACGCCCTACAATGAGTGGATTTACGAGATAACGCAGCTGCCATACCCATACTGATGCTGAATATCCCAGGCTGTACCCAATCATTTTCTTGACCAGATTTGCTTGCCAACAAAAGCGTGGTTTATATCGAGTACACCAAAAGAAGAGAATTAGCATATGAAGTTGTTGTGCCCACCAACCGACTACAGGTCCCCAAGCACCACCTCCCTTAAAAGCTACTGCTAGTGCAAACACAAAGTAAGCAAGCTGCCCCACTAATTCCATCCAGGCTATTCGCTTGTAATCAAGTTGTTGCTCTAGTCGAGCCAAGGGTACTTGGCTCAGTAGTACCACAGGCAAGCTTAACAATAAAGCCTGAAAAATGAGTCCAAAGCCTTGCAATCGAACCCAATTTTCAATCAGTGGAATAGCCAATTTACCTAGCAATAGCCCACATAGGCTCATGATAAATAGCAGGGTAAATGCTTGATGGTAAACAATCTCGCTATCTTCCTGTTTGTGGCGTACTAAATATATGACAATTCCTAGCTGGCATATATTTTGAAAGTAGCTGAAAAGACCAAATGTGGCAGCATAGAGACCATATTGTTCTGGACCAATGGCGCGGGTAAGAAGGAGGACGCCGACTAAACTAATGACCATGCCTATCCCCTGACGAATAGCCAGATAGACACCTCCATGCAGGACTTGGGATCGTAGGTTCATAATTTTTCAATGAATGCTTGTCGTTCAATCACTCAATCCTGGTGGAGTAGCCGGATTGAGTAATTCAGGCTCATCCTGCTTGTAATAAATAAATCGGTTAAATTCAGTTTCTGAGGCAGCACAATTAACAACTATGCCGAGAATGGTTTGTGCAGATTGCTGTAATAATTCCTTGGCGGTATTGGCACTACCAAAATCAAGCACTCCCGGTCGCACAACTAACAACATTCCATCAGTCATCTTACCTAAAGTCAATGCTTCGGCCTCAACGATCAGAGGCGAGCCATCTAGAATGACGAAATCATATTGTTGAGCGGCAGAGGCAACTAATGCCTTCATCGGCTTGGAATCCAGGATTGCTAAAGGATTGGGAGGAATCACACCCGAAGTCAGCACATCCAAATTTTCCATTACTTTGTTGACAGCGTCGGCAAAGTTAATCTGTTTTACAATTACGTTGCTTAATCCAACCGCATTCGTTAAGTTCCAAATGTGATGTTGTTGGGGATGGTGTAGATCAGTATCAATCAGCAAAACGCGACGACCGAGTTGAGCTATTGTAGCTGCCAGATTTGCCGAAATAGTAGACTTACCCTCTTTTGGCACCGAACTGGTTACCACCAAGGTTTTTAGCTCTTTTTCTACATCCAGGAACTTCAAATTTGCTTGCAATAAACGATAAGCAGAACTAACAGGCGATCGCGGAAAATCTCGTACTGGTAAGGTAGGAGTTGACCAGTCAGGATTTTTACTGTGAGGTAATGTATACTTGCCAAACTGAGGAATCGATCCCAGCCAAGGATGATTAAATAGCTGCCGCGCTTCCTTAACGCTTTTTACCGATCTGTCACTAATTTCCAGCACCATCATAGTGATGAGAGCTGCTAATATTGCTAATAATCCACCTAGTACCTGCGTCAGCATTTTTTTCTTTGCCTCAGGACTCTCTGGAGCTGAAGCCATCTCAACAATGCTTGCATTACCCATATTCTGCTGTTCTACGACTTGCACTTCTTGGAATTTTTTCAGCAGAGTTTCGTAGCTTGATTGCGCTGCGTCCAAGCGTTGCTGTAAGTCTCGCTGCCCCTGTTCTAGTTTGGGCAAAAGTCTGGAACGCCGTTGGTAGAGTTCTCTGGTATTGGAAAGTACTTTGACTTGACTAGTTAAGCCTAGTCGCTCTACTTCGGTATTAACAAATTTTTGAATCAGTTCTTGTTCAATTGTACCGATCTGTAAGTTTCTATTGGATACGTTGGAACGGCCTAAAATTTCACTGGTACGTCCCTGCAAAATTGCTTGAAGCGCAGCTTCTTTTTCTTTAAGATTAACAATTATGGGCGACTGCTCTTGATAAACTGATCGCGCAACTGCTAACTGACTCTGGACTTCTTGAAATTCTTTGAGTGCCTGCTGCACGCCAAGGGATTGACTGAGGGAACTTACAGCGATCGCTGCATCACTACTTAAACCCACTTTATCCTGCAGGGACGCTAACCGAGAATTAGCATCGGCAAGCTGTGTTTGGGCTTTCGTAATTTCATTTTCTAATTCTGCGGCACTTGCTACCAAAGCTTTGGATTCTTCTTCTAGATTGGTAATGCCATTTCGTTCTTTGAAATTACGCAACTCTCTATTTGCTCGCTGCACTGTATTTTCGCTTCTGGGCAGTTGTTCAGCAATAACTCTCCGCGCCGCTGCCGCCTGTTTTCGGCTTGTCAAAATATTGTTGTTAATATAGGCTTGCATTAGTTGATTTACTACTGCTGCGGCAGTTTGAGGATTACTCTCATTAAAAGAAAGCTGTAACACATCAGCCCCGGGAATTTGTTTCACCTCTAATCGATCTTGTAAAGCGGCTGGTTTCAACAGATTGCCGTTTTGCTCCTGTAACTGGAGTTGAGTAATTACTTGTTCCAACAAAGGAGTCGATAGGAGTACTTCTGATTCGGTCTTCATTGGGCTACTTTGCAAAGTCAAAGGTGAAAATTCTCCTAAGTCAGTGCCTACACCCGTGAGCGAAGCAATTCGGTCTACTTTCAGCAGCAACTTCCCCTGTGCTCGATAGACTGGTTTTTGCAAAGAAGCAAATAACATCGACAACATCAGCACGAACGAAAAAACACTTATAGTAGGAAACCAGCGACGCTTTAAAATCAGCCAGTATTGCTGCAAGTCGATTTCCAAAGAGTCTAGTGATACCGCTCGAGCCTTAGTTTTCATGCAAAGCCTAAAGAATGTATTACAAAAAATTTTATCTAAATTCGTAACTTTTCACTGAATGTGGAATAGGTCATTTTGATTGTTTTTTCAAATACTGAATCTTCCGTTAGGTATTTTTATTAATTTGTGATTATTTTAAGAATTTGCCTAGGTAAAAACTACGTGTTTTCGTTATAATCACTATCTTTTAGCTTTCTATAATTGATAGCTCCTCTTCTTTTTGAATTCTAGATTTACTAGCTATGCCACAAATGTCTCCATATAGTTTCAGGTTGTCAGCAGTAATCCGGTTCCAATTGTAATTCATTTGCACATACCTTTGTGCATTCTTAGCCATTACTGCTAGTTGTTGTGGGTGATGAATTGCCCAGTGTAGGGAATTAATACAAGAATCTAAATTTTCAGATTCAAAAAGCATTCCCCGTTCCCCATTAATCAATTGCTGGTGGGGTGGGATATCGCTTGCTAATATCGGTATACCTTCTTGCATAGCCTCTAGCATCGACAGAGGAAGTCCCTCTAAATTAGAAGGAAGGACAAATAATCCTGCTCCTCGGACAATTTCCCAAAGACGAGTGCCTCGGAGTTCATCAGTAAATACTATATCTCGATTATTTGCAACCTTTTCTAATAGGTTTGAGGTAAAGGATTTAGTATCACTAACACCTCCAGTTAGAACAAGTTTCCATCCAGATGGTTTTAGTGCACAGAAGGCGTCGATAAGCAAGTCAGGGCGCTTTTCTGGTACAAGTCTGCCCAAAAATATAATGTAGCGCCCCTGCCAAAGACCTAACTGCGTGCCATAGGTAAAATTGGGGTCTGACTCACCGTAGCTGGCGGGAGCGTTAGGAATATACGCTGTCTCTCGACTGTAAGTTTGCAAAAAGTATGTTTGCAACGCTTCTGATACTACAACTAGTCCGTGGGCAAAACGTACTGCGGCCTTCTCTCCCATTTGAATTAAGCGAGTAGAAAAATTACCCCACTTTGCACGTTGCCAGTCTAATCCGTGACAGGTAACTATTACTTTTGTAGAGTTGTAAACTCTGGGTAAAAAAGTAAATAAAGATGGACCTAGAGCGTGGAAATGAACAATATCATATTTGTTGCCTGTGGCAGCGATCGCTCCCAATGCTGAAGTGGCAAAAGCATCTACCCCTCTAAAATCCACACTGGGTAGAGATATAACTCGAACGCCCTCATAGTTATAATTTTCAAGCCAAGAACCTTGAGTGTAGGAGGAACGAGCGAATAAATCTACAGAATGGCCTTGTGCAACTATCCTGGGATAAAGTTCCGCACAATAATGCTCAATTCCACCCTGCTTTGGAGGTAGACCTTTTGCACCGATTACAGCAATTTTCATAGTCAAAATTTACGCTCAAAAAAGGTGTACAACCTGATACTAAATACATCTTTAATGTTGTTTTATGGGTTTAGCTCAATATCATTAATTTTCTTCAATCAGTCTTTGTATTTGACTTAAGTGCTAATTCCTACAACTAACTAATAGCTAGAAAATTTCGCTTCTCCCAGCGAGTAAACATGTGGCTGTAAACATCCCTCACAACACTACGCGCAGCATACGGCTGTGCTGTACGCACACAGGACACACTTGGGTAGTTTTCTGGATGTAGTATTACTTGGTGCAAAGCATTTGCTAAACACTCTGGCGATCGCACTTCACAAACAACTCCATTGTCAGGCGCTAGTAACTTTGGAGTTTCACCACACTTAGTTGTAACTACTGGTGTTCCACTGGCAAGTGCCTCTAGAATTACTAAAGGTAGACCTTCGTAGGCACTACTAAGGATAAAAGCATTACTAATCCGATGTAACTTCGCTAATTCCTCTATCGGAATTGCTCCTAGCATCGTCACCCGACTAGATAATTCCAACTGGGCGATTTCTGTACGTACTGCTGCTGCTAATTCTCCATCACCCGCGATTAATAAGTGAATATGTGGTTCCTTTAAAGCTGCGATCGCACGTACTAACAAAATCGGATCTTTTTGGGGATGTAACCGACCAGCGAAGAGGATAAAACGTGTTTCCTCGCTCAAACCTAGCCTTTTCGCTAGTTCATGTCTTTGTGCTTCCCGTTCTGCTTGACTTAAGGGGTAGAAAATCTCGTTATCAAATGAATTTTTGATGTATTTAACACGATCTCCCATGCTGGGATAACGCTGTCTATACAATTGTGCCGAATCTGTATTACATGAGAAAACCTGGCTAAACTGGCGAACTAGCAAGCTTTCTAGAGCAAAATATGCTGCGGGAAATCTGCGCCACAAAATCGCATTTTTATCATCTGCTGCCTTAGTCTGTGAGTGAATATCGTTATGAATAAACAGGGTTTTCTCGCCTTGCCAATTCAGAGCAGCTAGGCTTGGTTCCAGCCGATGAAAGTGCATAAAGTCCGATGTGAAGTTACGCCCCAGCAGTGCGGCAGTATACTTTATCGTGGTTGGTACTAGACTTCTAAAATTATCATTTTCTAAGGTAAATAGCGGGAAAAAACTAATTTCTCTACCTGCTAATTCTGCTTCTTGCCACTTCCTGACTTTTTGAGTGCGATCGCTTCCTGTTCCTACTAGTCGCACCTCAAATTCACTAGGAGCGTATTTAATAAATGTATTGATAAGTGTTTGTATTCCTCCAATGGTAGAGTGCCAAGGATTAAACTGGTAAAAAATAGTTAAAACAGGTTTATGCATGACTTATATAATCTCAGTATACCTCGCCAAGGTTCTTGTAGCTTTTCACTACGTAAAAATTTTTGCTAATTAAGCTTGTATTTTTACGTCCAACATACTGAGCGCTTTACCAAGTAGTTAAGTATCTTTACTCCTATAGCATCCTCTGAAAGCTCAAAGAGTAATACTATCTATAGATACCGTCCTAGGCAAATATATAGTTATCCACCAAGTTATCCGCTTGGATATTATACTTGCATATATCAATAATACTTATTTTCTAAAAGTAAATATTTTTACTATAGGAATCATACATATTTGATTTCTGAAAAAACTAAGAAATAATGTTGAGGGATATATCTGTCTAAGAACGAACTCAGTAAAGTTTCCTTCTTAAACAGCAACGAGAAAACGGTCTGATTGTCAATATTGCATCAATGCATACAGTATCCTCTAGAGTGAAATAAAATTATCCACTCAGCTATCCACCTAGTTGCACCTGATTTCTAAATACTTACTTCCTACAGAGTAAATGCTTGCTAATATGCTAAAAATAGCAGATTTACGTGCGATATAGAGATGACAAAAGTAAATCTTAGGATTTATCTTTATTCTATACGCAGATCCTGCTTCAGACTCTTCTAATGAATGAAATTATATTAACTCACAATGAAACTCTTAGGCTCCAAGCCCTGCGCCAATATCAAATTTTAGACACTATTTGTGAAGCTGCCTTCGATGATCTCACCCGTTTAGCAGCACAAATTTGTGGTACTCCCATAGCTTTAATCAGCTTAATTGATGAGTCTCGTCAGTGGTTCAAATCGAAAGTCGGATTAGACACTGAATCAACCTCCCGTGATCTGGCATTCTGTGCTCAGGCAATTTTGCAGCCCTATGAAACTTTGATTATTCCAGATACACTACTCGATCCGCGTTTTGCTACCAACCCATTAGTAACTTCTGACCCCTATATTCGGTTTTATGCTGGTGCGCCGATAATAACACCGGAAGGATATGCTTTAGGAACACTCTGTGTAATAGACCATGTCCCACGACAACTGAACTTAGAACAACTCGAAGCGTTGCAAATGTTGAGTCGTCAAGTCATGGCTCAAATGGAATTAAAGCGTAATTTATACAAGCTACAATGTATAACTAGTGATGAACACAAACAGATTAAATACCTAATTTCTGCACTTTCTCACGATTTACGCACTCCTCTGCTAGCTACTCGTGGTACTCTATATGCTATGTTAGGTGGAGCTTTTGGTTCTGTAAGCGATACTTGGAGAGATGTACTAGAAGATTGCCGCCAAGCTAACGAAGACCTATTGAAGTTTGTCGAAGTTCTATTAAATGTATCTCGCTACAAAACTGAAGTTAATAAAAGATTGAAGTGCGAAATTATTAGCTGGAAAAACATTTTTCTCGAAACTATTATCCGCAGCAATGGTACTCAGAAACAAAAGTCTGCAATTAAATACAAAATTGCTTCTTCGCTGCCGATTGTATATGGTGATTCTCTTGAGATTCAACAAGTTGTGCAGATATTACTTGAAAACGCTCTAAAAGTAAATAGTCTAGACCAGGAAATTACCCTTGAGGTAGCATTTTTTGGAGTTGAGAAAGTAAAAATATCAGTTCGATACAATAGCCTGGGGATTGCTCCTTTAGATAAGGAAAGCCTTTTTAATAGCTTTATTCAAGGACGTGGCCGAAATAACATAGATAAACTAGGTCTCTACTTATGCCTTCAAATTGTGGAGGCTCATAAAGGCACTATCAATGTGGAAAGTACCGCCGATGAGGGTACTACATTTTGGTTTACCCTACCTGTCGCCTTATTAAAAACCTAGATACCTAAAGTGAGAAGAGATGTAGAAAATGAGTTTAAACAGCTTCATAGCATATATTCGCCAATATTTGATTTTGATAATTGTAGTCATCTATTGCAATTATCCGTATTAATCTGTACCTCCTAAAAGTTTAAGCAATAAAGCTACATTGTTTTTCTTGTCTTTTATCGCTAAATACAAGATTTGGCTTAAATACTGAGTGATTCAAATATATCATTTCTTTTTGTGATTTTTTATGTAAAGATGTAAACTTACTTTATATCTTGAGCTTAGTTAATCGGTATGAGCGATCGCGGTAAAACCTGGATTAAGCTGAAAATAGACTTGCCAATGAGCGGCAATGAAACTCAACGTTCGCTAGGAAAGAGGCTAGCCGTTAATCCCTTTAATTCCAATGTTATTTTTTTGGCTCGCGGTTGAATGGAACATGGGTAAACATTGGCTTTTGAGACCAGCCTATCGGTAATGAGCCTAATGTAATGGAGGCTAGCTGGCAGCAATTCGGGCTAGTATTTATTGGCACTAACGGTAGGGGTATATACTATGGGACAACGTAAAAATGTTAGCCTTAGATTTAACTTATAAATAACCTCTAATTTAAATTTCAAAGTTGGTTAATTATGAATTTTGTGTAAAACCGGATTGATTTTCCTGTATCGTGTTATTATTATCCCAAAAAAAATACCATCATAATTATTAGTACGTTATTTAATACAATTGAGTTGTTAATAGTAAAATTAAAAAAAGAAGGATATTTATATGTAATATATGAACAGTTAAGGCTTTTGAATAAAAACATTGGAAGCTTAATACTAGCAAAACTGTTGCAGTTCTTAAGTCTAAGATCTTAATTAGGATGTTAGGTAACTGTTATTAAGGTGGTGGGTAAATTAAATAGTGATAGCTATTAGCTTGATACCTTTCTTAATTCATTCATCTAGGAAAGGTAATTTTTTAACTCCTCTACATACTAGTATTTTAGTACTAGTGTTATTTTTATTTGGACAGCAAGTCTTCAACCTCTGGATAGCACGGCTAACTCATGAAGCATTTAACTGCGTAACCCATACTTTATTGGTAGAGCGAGAAGGAGAACGTCTACTTCATGCTGTAATAGATAATGAAGAAAAAGGTTTTTTAGAAAGTTCCAGTCAGAGGCGAACCAATCTTATAGATTATGGTGAGAAGAAGCCCAACTTCCACAACAGCTTCAACTATCTGTACAATCTCGTACAAGACAACCCTGCTCAAATAAAACAACTCCATAAAATTAGATATATCTATAACCAGTGGCAAAGGGAGTTGCAGGAAAAAGCGCTTTCTAGTTCTGCCAGTAATTATAGTGTGGCAAAAAGCACTTTATTCGATTCTTTGCAGAACGAGATTGAGAAACTGATTCAGCACGAAGAGATGCTTTTGAGCGATCGCCAAATTCGTGTAGAGCGCTTGCATGATATTAACACTGTGATAAACGTCTTTAGCATATTAGTTATTCTTTTAGGAGCGCTTTTAAATCTCCAGTTGTTGCATCGGCGAGTTAAGCTTCCATTAAAGAAATTGACACAAGTTAGCAAACTTTGGCAAGCGGGACAAATGGAAGTGCAACTCTCCCATTCTTCTAAAGACGAAATCGGCGAACTAGCTGGAGTTCTTAACGCGATGGCTGATGAGACTCGTCACCGTCAAGAAAGCATTGAGGTGCGTAACCAACAGCTTGAAGACATGATATCTGCACTGTCTCACGACCTACGTATTCCTTTACTTGCCACTCGTAATACTCTAGACTGTATGGGCAGAGGAGCTTTTGGTCCAGTAAATGACACTTGGAAGGAAGTGTTTGAAGAGTGCCATGAAGCTAATGAGGATCTGCTTAAACTTGTGGAACTCCTCTTAGATATCTCCCGTTATGAAGCACGCAGCGCTTGTTTAATGTGCGATCGCCTGAATTGGGAAAAGATTTTAATTAAAGTAATTGGTCAGGTAAAAGCAACATCTACACGTGAGTTAGCCTTCATTTGTAAAATTTCTCAACTGCTGCCAACAGTCTACGGTGATGAATTAGAAATTCAACGGGTTTTACAAAACTTACTTGATAACGCCGTGCGGGTAAGTAAGCCTAAAGGGGAAATTATTTTAGAGATAACGCCCTATGGAGAAGGCCAAGTGCAGATTTCGGTGCGTGATTATGGTTCAGGAATTGCACCGCAAGTTAAAGAAAGGCTGTTCCAACGCTTTATTCAAGGACGAGGGCATCGTGGAAAAAGTGGGCTTGGTCTGTATTTATGTCGTCAAATTATTGAGGCTCACGGAGGAAACATTGGTGTCGAAAGCTCTCTTGAAGAGGGAAGTACTTTTTGGTTTACTCTCCCAAGTGCCATCAATAACGTTGATTGCAACTATGAATAGAATATAAGCAGATGTAGCAAGAATGATGCCTAAGATTGACGAAGAGAAAACTGTGCGGGTTCTATTAGTTGATGATCACGCTTTAATCCGCCGAGGAATGAAAGGGCAATTTAGCCTTGAACCTGGTTTTAGTATAGTTGGAGAGGCATTGGATGGTCAACAGGCTGTTGAATTAGCTAACCAACTCCAGCCAGATGTAGTCTTAATGGATATTGATCTGCCAGTAATGGATGGGATTACAGCCACCCAGCAGATAAAAAGTAGCTGCTTGACTACTCGCGTTCTAGCCTTAAGTGCCTTTGACGAAGATATCCAGGTCATGGGGATGCTTGCAGCCGGTGCTGATGGTTACTGCCTTAAAACCATTGAATGGGAACAACTTATCGCCGTCATTCAATTGATACTTCAAGGTGGTGCTTATTTAGATCCTTTAATAGCTCAAAAAGTTGCTCGGATGCTTAGGTCAACCCCTGTAGCCCCCGATGTTCCTGTATCTAAAGTAATAGCGGAACCGATTCTCAGTAATCGTGAACGCGAGATTCTTAAACTTATTGCACAAGGTCACTCAAACCAGCAGATTGCAAACCAACTCTACCTCTCACTTGGAACCGTCAAGTCTTATGTACGTATGGTTCTCAACAAACTTAGCGTTGATGATCGTGTCCAAGCAGCAGCTTTAGCCGTACGCCAAGGGTTGATTTAAGCTTAGAGGAATTTATGTAAACAGGTAGATAATTCTGTAAAAGTGGTAGCCAGTGGTGAGATGTCATTAATGAGTTTTTCTGACCACAAAATGTAAGGCTGAAGTAGTTGATGCTGGAATTTTTCAGGTATAGGCAGGCATAGCACTAAAACATGAGGTGCAAACAAAGCTATCTCTTCAAGTGTGGGAATACAGTAATACGGAAAAACTTCTGCATTTTGTTTTAGGCAATGACTGCTGACGCGCTGCACGGTAGTAACATTGCTACCAATAACCATAATTTTATGTCTTTTCATATAATTCATATCTTAGACTGATCCGCAAATGCGAAATGCTTACTAAACAGCCGCTTTAGCGGTTATAAAAGAAGTGCGATTGCCTCATTTCTCTACGTTCTCTGCGGGATGCTACGCAAACGCGTAGCGTGTCGCAGACAGAGGCTGTGCCCGAAGCAGAACAAACATAAGTAACCTGAGTTCGGGATAAGAAGTCTTCAAAAACCTTGACTTATCGTTGTTCGGTTTAAAACTCTGTTTTCATGTATTCTCAATAAGATATATTCTTGAGAATAGTCTCATTTGTGAACCTTATTGACAAAATGATTCCACTTTAATCCCTGCTTTGATCACTTCCAGTTTTATTCAATCCTGACAGAGTAAGGTTTTTAGCTTCTGGCTTAACCCGAACTCAGGTTAAGTAAGTCAGCGTTAAAAAATCAAGCTATGTAACGAAGTATAAAATTAGCGCATAGTTTATAAATTGGTCATTCCATAGCTTTTACAAAATCAAACATACTTGGGTTTTATCCCACCTACTTAATTATTATGAAATTTAGACTATCTGTACGCTACAGCCAAGCGGATAGTTAGCTGGATAATTTTATTCTTCATTAGGATACTGTATAAAAAATAATTTAATTAGTCATCAGATAGTATTTTCTATCAGTATTTGTGTACGAAAGTATACGTAGAATCTACTAAGTCTTTACTCAACCTTACAAATAAAGTCTCAAGTCCTATTAAATGCTTTTATTATACTTACACATTCATTAAAAACAACGATGTTCAATGCTTAACCATGAAGTATTGACCGCTACTGTCACTGCAAATATCTTAAAGAACAAATTGACTGGTTACATATTTACTTACTCAACCTACTAAAAAATTTAATTCCCGCTTTTACAGGTTACTGAAATAAGGAAATGTGCAGACGATTAAGTTCATAAACTTACCTACTGAAAGTGTAATTACCGTGTCTAAAACCTCTAGTTCCGACCATTTTAATATGCCAGTTCTAGATGATACCCATAATGTTCCTAAAGCTGAACTTCCAGTTCACCCTTCTGTACTCAGTAAAGCCAAGCGGATGATTGACATCTTGGGTGCTGTTGTCGGGCTATCGATTACACTAATTGTAGTAATTCCTATTGCGATCGCTATTGAGTTAGATAGCCCAGGCCCTATCTTTTATAGTCAAGTTCGCTGTGCTTTGAATGGGCGTTACTTCCGAATTTGGAAATTTCGCTCGATGTCAGTCGGAGCTGACCAACTTAAGCATTTAGTTAAGAATGAAGCTCAAAGCGATCAGATATTCAAAAATGAAAATGACCCCCGCATTACCTGTATAGGCAGGTTTCTTCGTCGCACTAGCTTAGACGAACTCCCTCAGTTTTGGAACGTGCTGGTGGGAGAAATGAGCCTAGTCGGCACCCGCCCTCCCACTCCCAATGAAGTGATACATTACTCAAGACACCACTGGGAACGGTTAAATGTTAAACCGGGTATGACTGGTGAATGGCAGGCTTATGGTCGCTCCCGTATTAAAAACTTTGAAGATATTGTTCACATGGACTTAGACTACCAACGTAAGTGGTCTATCTTTTATGACATTATTCTAATCTTAAAAACTTTAAAAGTTGTGTTAGATAAGAGTGGTGCTTGCTAACGTACAGCCAATTAATATTAGTGAAAGCTAATCAATTCATTCAACTTCCTCACAGAGAATTAACAGTGTTTCCATCGCCTCTGCTAGAGAAATCAACTCTGTCCAAGAGGAGCCACTAACTAAATTTTGGGCATGAGCTAAGGGAACTCCAAAAAATAAATTATCCAATTTCTGGACTTCACTACGACTTTCCCTCCCCCTGCTCCCTGCCCCCTGCCCCCTGCCTCTACCAGCCGCAGCAAATTCATTTCTAGCAGCGTTACCAAACCAAACAGTAGCATTCGCGCGGGTGCTTTCTGCAAGTCGCCACACGTAACAATACCATTCACTTGATTGCAGTCCAGAACAAACAATCGCTGAGTTTGTTGCAAAATGGGTAGTAACTTTATCAGTGGGGTGGAAATGGCAATTAGTTCTTTTGGATGAAACACGCGTTGATAGTCGCCACACTTCCCAGATTTACCTTCTATTAAACTAGAGCGTTATCCATAACCGCTAATAGTATCTCCTGTCTCAACGCCGATTACATCAAAATTGTTCGCCTGCATCCAATGCAGCACCTCTGTAACTTCTGTATCAACTGGCATAGGTTTGAGGGGTTCTGCCACATATTCAATGGTGATATTGTTCTCAAACAAACTCCGCAAGTCTTGAGAACGCGATTTTAGCTGTTTCATCCCCCTTCTTTAAATAATTTTATCGTACTTGCGCGATGGGCTATGCCCCGCCGTAGGCGATCGCTCGCCGAATTTTGTGCCAGATTAGCCCTGCGACAATCAAGCCTAAACCCACTTGCCAAATCGAAGACTCTACCCAAAAAGCGAGAAAAAGGCAAGAGACAAGACCTAGCCAACCTACCCATATAGGATAAAGTCGTTCTGATGGGGCCAGACGCAAGGCAGCGAAACTGGTAATTGCGTAATAAATTAAAACACTAAAGGCACTAAACGACCAGGTAGTTTTGACATTACCCAACAGTACCAGCAGAGCGATCGCTATCCCTACAAATATTACAGCCCAGTATGGGGTTGTCTGTTGTTGGTTAAGGCGCGCTAAGAATTTTGGCGCATCTGAACGCCTCCCCATTGCCAGTAACACACGGGATAAGCCCAAAATCAGGTTCAATAGCACGCCTAGCATGGCTGTCACCGCCCCAATTCCTAAGATTAAAGCACCACCGGAACCGGCAACGTTGCGGACTGCCACTTGTAGAGGCGCTGCCGTCTGCCCTGTGCTACTGCCCAAGACATCTGCCCCCACAGCCCCAATCCCAACTATCGCCACTGCCATGTAAAGCAACATTGTCAGCAGCAGACAGACAATCATCGCCTTAGGAATCGTTTCCCTTGGGGAGCGTGCTTCCTCTCCCATTGTGGCAATGCGCCCATAACCTGTGTACGCGACAAACATCAAGGCGCTAGCATGGAGTACTCCTCCTGGGGAGGTTCTGAAAAAAGGTGTCAAATTCTCAATTCCTACCTCGGTAGCACGGGGTAGACAAGCAAGGATAAAAAAGCCTAAAGATAACAGTGTTACCGACACAATCACCGTATTGGTAACATTAGAGCGCCGGATACCACTTAAAACAACCAAAGTCATTATCCCTACAGCTAAGAGGGCTGTAGGAACTACCCAACTGGAACTAAAACCCCCAATGTTCAGCAAGTAACCAGCAAAACCTAAAGCGGCGGTTGCGGCTGAGGCAGTCTTTGCTACCAAAAACATCCAACCTGCGGTGAAGCCCAATGCGGGGGTAAGATATCTGTAACCATATTCATAAGTGCCACCACTGACAGCATGATTAGCTGCTAACTGGGCGCTGTTGAGTCCATTACAGGTGGCAACAATTGCCCCAATCGCTACTGCCAAAATTACTGCTGGGCCAGCAATCCCTGCTGCAATCCCGATAGTGACAAATACACCCGTCCCGACAATCGAACCCAGTCCCATCAAGGTTGCACCCACAACCCCTAACTCTCGTTTAAGTTGGGGTGGAGAATTTGTGGCAGACATCTTTGATCTCCCTGTTTAGATTACAAGATGTAACGTTCATCAGTGAGAATATCACGACCGAAAGGCTTGCAGATAATCATAATTTTGTTGACATTTTTTTTGTTACCGCTCTGATACCAAATTAAGCCAGCACTAATTTTATACCAACTAAATTGGTATAAAATTAGTGCTGCTCAGTTAATATTAAGTAACAAATTGTTTTGTACTGACGAAAAATAAATATTTATGTAGTTAAATGTATGGGATTAGTTGATGAATTATCTAGAAAATCCTTCAATAAAAAATATTTTTATTAAAAAAACACATCGAATTGATACTTGGTAGAATCATACCAAGAATAACCAGACTAACCAAAATTGATTTATGCCAAGAAAAGAACAAGGGTGGGTCACATTTCAAACCTCAGAGGACGAGCGGAAGATTCTGGAAGAGTTCTGCGAACAGTCTCAACGCACCAAGACTGAGATTCTGCGGGAACTCGTGCGTAGTCTCAATCAGCACGCCTGGGCACCAATATCACCGCCAATTCACGAGGATAAACAGGAAGATATTTACACTCAAAAGCCTGAGATAGAAGCTAGTATTCAAAAGAAATCATTAAAAGTTAGTTCTCGCAATATTCTTAAAGGTGTGGTTAAACGAGTTGTTTATGGAGCAGTTAATAGCGAAGTGACTCTGGAGATTATTCATAAAGTAGAATTAACCTCGATTATTACTAGGGCTTCCGCAGAAGAGTTAGAACTATCTGAAGGAAAAGAAGCTTATGCAGTCATTAAGTCTAACGATATTGTCATTGCTAGAGAATAGAATTACTTTGATAGGCGCTGGATATTAAAAAGATGAATCATCACCACCAACATTTTTGATTTTGGAGAACTGCAAGATAAATTGAGTATATAGTTGATGCTATGTTTACCAGGAGCTACGCCTAAGCAAATCCAAAGTGAGTATCAACTAGCATTAAAAATCGTTTACGGATTAATCTGGTAGCATCTTTGTTTTGCTTGCTGCTATAGAAGACTTTACAAAAAGATTTAAAATTGGATTTTGCGTAGGCGTAGCCCGTCGTAAACATCGCTTATGTAATAACTGTTTTGGTTTGAAGAAGGCAGGAGGCAGACGGCAGATCGCGCAGCGTGTCGTAGACAAGGCAGAAGGAACAATTGGCGGGGATTCAGACTCCGCCCAATTGTAAGCGCCGTGTAGACAGCGGGGTTTTAGGCCGCAAGTTCGCTTTGGTCACAGGCAGTTCTTGCTGGAAGCAGTATTCCCTTCTGCCTCCTGCCCTCTGCCCTCTGCCTTTCTTGGTAACAGATGTGTGATCCTTTGCACCACAAAATCGTTACCGCACCAGTCAGACTCGAAATAAACCACCGCTGCCAAAACCAACCGCACAGCCATTTTGGTTTGGTTGTGGAAAACTACCCACTTACAGCATCGTAGCTAATTTTCGCCGTGCTAGCCGCCCCTGAATTACTAAAGGTAGCCTTATCCAAGACAATCTTATCGCCTTGGGAATATTTGAAGTCAGCGTAGGCGTAGCCCGTCGTAGACATCGCATCTACACCAAGAACAGAACTGGCAAAGGATCACTCCGTTTTCTTTGACATCGTTCTGTTCATTCAAATTTTCTCATTTCGAGTCGTGTTAACTGTTTGAGTACGGTAAACCGTATTTGCTCGTTAGTTCCCAAAGATTAATTTAATTGTTAAGTTTAGTTACATAAATAAAAAAATCCTGCAAACATTGCTAAATCGGAAAAATTATGAGAAGCGGTAATATCCTTGAGGATAAAGACAAATTGAACGACTTTGTGCGTAGCTCATCGCCTAGTTTGGGTGAGTACGCTACTATCTCGGATGTACATCACGCAAGAATCTTAGCTTGGTTTAACTAAGTATTCCGAAAAACTTAATGGTCACTTGGCAGTGATTGGATTTATATCTCTTATAGCTTTGGAAATTTTGACTGGTATTTAATCAAGTTTCTTCAGCTAAGTCAGAAATAAAACTTAATTAAGATTGTTTAACAAGGTTATGAAAGTTACAGAGCAATTGGTGGATTTTTTAGAACAAGAATTGGGTATTTCTGGTGGAGCAATTTCTCTTGCTTTGCGACATTGTGAGCAGACACCAAACTATCTAGCCATGACCCTCTGGCAGTATGGGCTGGTAACAGTGGATCAGTTAGCCCAAATTTTTGATTGGTTAGAAACAGTATAAGCTGCTTCAACTATTCGGATAGTAAATAACGCACTTTCTGTGAAAGTCACATTCTCAACAGTTTTCATTTTAAGGATTGGTTACATTCATGGCAATTAAAGAACAGCCTAAGTCACCTCGGTTTCGGATCATTGCAAATATATTACTGGCAGTATCAGGGCTATTTTTGCTCTTAAATTTATTTTTGCCTGGTTTATTTGCTTCTGGCCCGACTGGGGTTCCTTATAGCTTATTTATTCATCAAGTACAAGAAGGGGAAGTCAACCGCGTTTCTGTTGGTCAAAACCAGATTCTTTACGAATTAAAAACAGAAAATACCGAGCCGGGCGCGGTGTTTGCAACTACACCAATCTTTGATTTAGAGTTACCCAAACTGCTAGAAGAAAAGGGAGTTGAGTTCGCTGCTACACCTCCACCCAAGAATACTTGGTTTACAACCCTCTTAAGTTGGGTGATTCCACCACTGATTTTTATTGGTATTTGGCAGTTCTTTCTCGCCCGTGGCGGTGGCGGTGGCCCCCAAGGTGCGCTTTCTATTGGTAAGAGCAAAGCTAAGGTTTACGTTGAAGGCGAATCAGCTAAAATCACCTTTGCAGACGTGGCTGGGGTAGAAGAAGCAAAAACTGAGTTAGTGGAAATTGTAGATTTCCTCAAGACTCCGGCACGGTTTACGCAAATTGGGGCTAGGATTCCCAAAGGTGTGTTGTTAGTTGGGCCTCCGGGTACTGGTAAGACACTTTTAGCGAAAGCCGTAGCAGGAGAAGCAGGAGTTCCATTCTTCAGTATCTCTGGTTCCGAGTTTGTAGAATTGTTTGTCGGTGTAGGTTCTTCTAGAGTGCGGGATTTGTTTGAGCAAGCAAAGAAACAGGCTCCTTGTATTGTATTCATTGATGAATTGGATGCAATTGGTAAGTCTCGTAGCAGTAATGGCTTCTACGGTGGTAACGATGAGCGAGAACAGACCCTCAACCAGTTACTAACGGAGATGGACGGGTTTGCAGCTGGGGATGCAACGGTGATTGTACTAGCAGCTACCAACCGCCCCGAAAGCCTTGACTCTGCATTGCTGCGTCCAGGCCGCTTTGACCGCCAGGTGTTGGTAGACCGTCCCGATTTATCTGGTCGGGAAGCAATTCTCAAGATTCACGCTCAAAAGGTAAAATTAGGAAATGATGTAGATTTAAAAGCGATCGCTACTCGTACCCCTGGTTTTGCTGGCGCAGATTTGGCAAACTTGGTGAATGAAGCGGCATTATTAGCAGCTCGTAATATGCGTGAAAGTGTTGCTCAAGAAGACTTTGCCGAAGCAATTGAGCGGGTAGTCGCCGGTTTAGAGAAGAAGAGTCGCGTCATGAACGAGACTGAGAAAAAGATTGTTGCTTACCATGAAGTTGGTCACGCAATGGTCGGGGCGCTAACCACAGGAAACGGTCGCGTAGAAAAGATTTCGATTATTCCCCGTGGGATGGCAGCTTTGGGCTACACTCTGCAATTACCAACTGAAGACCGCTTTTTGATGAATGAAGATGAACTGCGGGGTCAGATTGCTACTTTGTTAGGTGGACGTTCTGCCGAAGAGATTGTGTTTAACAGTATTACAACAGGTGCTTCCAACGATTTGCAACGAGCAACTGACTTGGCAGAACGCATGGTAACAACTTATGGTATGAGCAAAGTCTTAGGGCCACTGGCTTACCAACAAGGACAACAATCAATGTTCTTGGGTAATGGTGGGGGTAATCCTCGGCGGGCGGTGAGTGAAGACACATCGAAAGCTATTGATAGCGAAGTCAAGGAAATCGTGGAAACAGCCCACGAACAAGCCCTAGAGATTCTTAGACAGAATCGAGACTTGCTAGAAGCGATCGCTACTCAACTGTTAGAAACAGAAGTCATTGAAGGGGAAAAACTGCACAGTTTACTGGGTCAGATTAAACCCGTAGCTAAGACAACAGCTGATTCTGTCGCATCTTAGAACATTAGAATTTTAAACGCAAGGAACGCAAAGCATAACTTTGCGTTCCTTGCGTTTAACTTTGATTTTAGTGGGGTACTTAAACCGCAAATTCGCTCTGGTTGCGGCAGGAAACAAATCGCCGACAGTATTCCTCCTGCCTCAGTTTGCCCCCAATTAATTATCGCTTCCCTATTGGCAGGAAACAAATCGCCGACAGTATTCCTCCTGCCTCCTGTCTCCTGCCTACTGCCTTTCTTGTTAATACTCTGGAACAGAAGGATCGATTTCTCGACTCCAAGCGGTAATTCCGCCTTTGACATTCGTCCCAACAATCCCGGCTTCCTTGAGGATGCCAAGAGCTTTTGCCGATCGCCCGCCCATCTTACAATGAGCAATTAAGCGGTGACCGTTTAATATTTCCTTTACCTTAGCAACGCCATTTCCATTTTCAATGTCTGGTAAAGGCACTAACACTGAACCAGGAATTTTGGCAATGTCGTACTCATTGGGGTTACGGACATCTAGCAGTACAAAATCCTTCGCACCACTATCAAGTAACTCCTTCAAATCCTTAACGGTCATTTCTTGCATTTCCATCTGCTGTTTTGCCTCCTCTGCCTTAGCTTGTGGAATTCCGCAGAATTGTTCGTAGTCTATCAGTTTTTCAATCACTGGGCGAATTGGGTTAGGACGCAACTTCAACTCCCGGAATTTCATATCTAAGGCGTTGTATAGCAGCAACCGCCCACTCAACGTTTTCCCTTGTCCCAGAATGATTTTGACAGTTTCAGTTGCCTGAATTAAACCAATAATTCCTGGCAAAATTCCCAATACGCCGCCTTCTGCACAAGAGGGAACCATTCCTGGTGGTGGCGGTTCTGGGAAAAGGTCACGATAATTCGGGCCACCTTCGTAGTTAAATACAGTAGCTTGCCCTTCAAAGCGTAAAATTGAACCGTAGACGTTGGGCTTATTTAGCAATACGCAAGCGTCGTTAACTAGATATCTGGTGGGGAAGTTATCAGTACCATCCACCACGATATCGTAAGGTTGAACGATTTCCAGAGCATTTTCGGAAGTCAGGCGGGTTTCGTATAAATCAACTTGACAATAGGGGTTAATTTCGTGAATGCGGTTTTTTGCCGATTCAATCTTGGGTTTATTCACCCAGGATGTACCGTGGATTACTTGTCGTTGCAGATTGGAAGTATCGACAATATCAAAGTCGACAATCCCGATACGTCCAATACCTGCCGCCGCCAGATATAAAAGTAGTGGTGAACCTAGTCCACCTGTACCGATACACAGTACACTGGCAGCTTTCAGGCGTTTCTGTCCTTCTAACCCTACTTCCGGCAAAATTAGGTGTCGGGAGTAGCGTTCATAGTCGTCTTTGGTCAACTGGATTTCATCCAGATTGGGATTTAGCATAGCAGTTATGATCTGGGACGGAATATTAATCCTATCGAAAAAAGATATGCGTCTTTAAACTAAGCCGTTAAATTATATTTTCAATTGCCTCTGCTTGGAAATGATGATGATCATCAAGGCTCCAGCTTTGGAGTTCTCCAGCTTTGCCATTTTGGACGGAAACTATTATATACGAGTATCCTTGCCAAGCGTATAGGCGATCGCATTCTGAAGGGATAGCAGGATGATCTGGGTGGGAGTGAAAAATGCCGATAATGTTCAGTGATCTGTCGCGTGCTTCCCTTTGTGTTTTTAACATAATTTGGGGTGCGATCGCATATTGCCGTCTTTTACTTTCTGCTGTGCGTTCCCCTGAAAATTCAGCCGCCGCTTCTGTATTCCAGGCATTTTCTGTTGGTATAACTTCTACCACAATTTTGCCCTCACTAGCCAGATAGCCCATAATTATACCACAGCACTCATCTGGATAGGTGCTTTCGGCATGGATGCGGATAGTTTGCAGGTGTTCTTGGCTAAGTCGGATCATCTCTGCGTTTGTAGTTTTGCTAACCTTTAGAATTTTAGCCCACCGCAGGCATCGCACCGATAAAATAAAACAATATGAAAAATGTAAAAATCATAGTATCTATATATACATTTGTTAACCAATAATGTGAAGAGTATGCGAAGACGATTATTTAAGTATAGACATCTCAGTAAAATATTAACTATGTGATTATTATGAGTCTATTCAGATGTTCTCTATTTTCAAGCTAGACACCCACGGAGAATAGCTCACTACGTACAAGTTAGTAAAAGGCTGAATATTCAAGAAATATTACTATTGCTCAAGGATGATGTTTAAAGTAGGCCGAAAACGTCAAATTGAGGCGGATTTTTGCGCCCGAAAACAGCAATAAACTCAAGGTTGATAACTGAAGTTACTGAAAAAATTGATTTAGGTAGGTAATAATTATGGCAAATATCATTGGAACCAACGGTAATGATACTCTCGTGGGCAGCGAGTTAGCAGACACCATTAAGGGTCTTGCAGGCAACGATACCATTACATCTAGCCAAGGCAACGACACCCTGACTGGTGGCGGTGGTAAGGATCAATTTGTTTACGACAACTTTAACTCCGATGCTAGCACTGATACTATCACTGATTTCAGTGGTGTGGGTAAAAACACAAATCCAACAGCAGCAGTTATTGCCGAAGTGGACACTATCAAATTCCTTAGTCCTGGCTTAACTGCCCGAAATCTGCTCCTCACCCAGAATGGCAGCAATCTAGAAATCACCTTTCAAAGTGAAATTCCAAATGCCAAAGTCATTTTGCAAAACTTTGCCCTGGAAAACCTGGATAACCTCAGCAAATCTACTGGAGCAACTGTCAACTTAGGCAATATCCAGTTCTATGGGGAAACCAGTATCAGTGATAGCTTTGATGTAGTCAATGCCAACTCCGCCCAACACAACCCGTTCCGCAAGAACACAGTTACCTTCTTTAACGACCTAGATAATTATATCAATGGCTTTGACAACTCAGATGATGTCATCAATGGTCAGGGTGGTAATGACAAAATCGACGGCAAAAGTGGCAACGACCTGCTGCGTGGTGGCGCGGGGAATAATACTCTTGTTGGTGGCGCTGGTAACGATAACTTGTATGCTGGCTTTTCAACAGGGAATAATACTCTTGTTGGTGGCGCTGGTAACGATACCTTGGATGCTGGCTTTTCAACAGGGAATAATACTCTTGTTGGTGGCGCTGGTAACGATACCTTGGATGCTGGCTTTTCAACAGGGAATAATACTCTCAATGGTGGCGTTGGTAACGATACCTTGAATGTTAACGCTTCAAAAGACGATAACCTACTTAATGGTGGTGATGGTAATGACTATCTTTCGGCCTCTGGCGAGAACTACTACATAGACGGCGTCTATCTCTCTTTAGGCAATAACACCCTCAACGGTGGTGTTGGTAACGATATATTGAGTATTTTCTTGTCAAAAGGCGATAACCTACTCAATGGTGGCGATGGCAATGATTCTCTCAGAACCTTCTCTGATGAAGCTGATGGTGGAACCTCAGGCAATAATACCCTCAATGGAGGCGCTGGTAGCGATCGCTTGACTCTTTACAACACAACAGGTGATAACCTACTCGATGGTGGCGATGGCAATGATTATCTTTCAGTTTATGGCTATTTTGGCATTAGAGGTGGTAGCAACACACTCATTGGTGGTCTTGGTAACGATAGCTTGAGTGCTGACAGTTCAACAGGCAATAACCTACTAAATGGTGGCGATGGCAATGATTATCTTTCAGCCGGTGGCTACCCAAGTGGCGGCTCATACAATCCCGCTTCTGGTAATAATACCCTTAATGGTGGCGCTGGTGACGATAATTTGAATACGTATTTTTCAACAGGCGGTAATCTTTTAGATGGGGGTGATGGCAAAGACACGATATATGTGAGCGCTAGTGGCAACAATACCATCGATGGGGGCACAGGTGACGATTCGTTGTCCTATAACCCCATTTTTACCGATAATAATTTTACCGAGGGAATCACCTCAACTTTCGATGCCACTACTAACATTGGCTCAATTACAGCTGGCACGAATCGGGTTAGTTACAAGAATATCGAAAAATTAGACATCTCAGGTACATATTACGATGACTTGATTGTGGGGAGCAATGGCAATGATATCCTCACAGGTATTAATGGTAATGATAGCCTCTATGGAGGAGCTGGTACTGATACCTTTGCTTTCTATAGTTTCAATGAAGGCATTGATAGATTGGATGACTTCAGTGCAACTAATGAACTGATTCAGGTATCGGCTGGTAACTTTGATAGCGGGTTGTCAATAGGTTCACTTAAAGCTAGTCAGTTTACTATCGGAACATCTGCAACTACTAGCGAAGAGCAATTTATCTACAACGCTATTACAGGTGCATTGTACTTTGACCAAGATGGTAGTATCGATGCATTTACTCAGGTACAATTTGCACAACTATCTCCTGGATTGTCACTAACCGAAAACAATTTTGTGGTTGTTTAATCGTGATTAACGCTCCCTTTCTAAGTGAGAAATATTGAGAATGCAAGATGCTTGAGATAGCATCTTGCGTTCAATTTATTAATGCAATAAGAGTTAATAGAAAATATAGATGTTGGCTTACCTTCTAGCTACGGCAAGCTACGCTTTACGTGTTTACAAGTATCTACATTACTTTCAGTATGTGTACGGTTGAGTTGTAAGTTTTTCTGGCTAAGTCGGTTTATTCATGTTTGTATTTTTATATCCTGTCAATACATAGTAATTATTACTTACAACTAAAGCATCACTACACACTTTCTTTATCTTGCTAACTACGTAGACGTAGGCTGTACCCGAAGCGTAGCTATGCCACAGGCTTTACGGCTACGCTCAGTACAAGTAAGTGACCACAGTAGGCATCGCCACTGTTAATTCTATATTTTTTATTGTTCTTTCAAGCATTTCACAAGTTTTATTCCTTGGAATGCCTTGGCTCAGACAACTTTTTGCCTGTTGCTCTCTGCAAATAAATTCTTGACTATATAATGTTCACCATACGCAAATATAAGTATTTATCTATACATTAAGATTTGCTAATGTGAAGAGTATGCAAAGATGTGTTTTAACTATAGACATCTCGGTAAATCTTCATATATGGTTATCACAGTGTTATTTAGATGTTTCTTATTTTTAAGTTAGACATCCACGGGCGAAAATCCCTTTTCCTATCAATAGTTAATTTTTTCCTATTTTCAAGATAGTAGAAATTACGTATTGAAAAATTAAAGTATGGAATGTGATTTTCAGGAATTTAAGTTTAATTTGACCAACCTTTTTGATCGATGCCTGTGGCGGGCTATGCCTACGCTATTCAATCAAAAATGGTTATAAAAAGCTTAAAACGACGGTCTATTTCAGTTCATTCATACACTCATGAATTTGTATAGTGCGTGTTACAAGCTGGTCAACAGCGTGAATTTCTGATAAAAATTACTGTTCCTCAAAAGTGACATAAAAAAACTCGCCGAAAGTCTCAACTCTCGGTAAGTTATTTGTGCGCTAAAACAGCACTAACTCAGGGTATAGAAGTAAAGTTACTCCAACAATTGATTAAGCTAAGGTAAAAATTATGACAAGTATC
This sequence comes from Nostoc sp. FACHB-888, assembly GCF_014696655.1. Classification (NCBI taxonomy): domain Bacteria; kingdom Bacillati; phylum Cyanobacteriota; class Cyanophyceae; order Nostocales; family Nostocaceae; genus Nostoc; species Nostoc sp. FACHB-888. The sequence goes on from NZ_JACJQM010000025.1 coordinate 27,777, forward strand.
ATTGGAACTATCAGTAATGACACCCTATCGGGCAGTAACGACAAGGACACGATTAACGGTCAAGCAGGTAATGATACCATCACAGCTCAGAAGGGTAATGATACCCTGACCGGTGGCGGTGGTAAAGATACATTTGTTTATAACTTGGGCGACGGCACTGATACCATCACCGATTTCAGTGGGGTAGGTAAAAGCACAAACCCAACAGCAGCAGTGATTGCCGAAGTGGATACCATAAAATTCCAAGGTGCTGACTTGACTGCTAAAAATCTGTTGCTGAACCAAAATGGCAAAAATCTTGAAATCACCTTTGAAGGGGTGACTGATACAAAATTAATCCTCCAAAAGTTCAACTTAGAAAACTTGGATAACCTGAAAGCTTCTGGAACAACACCAGTTCTTGGTAATATCCTGTTTAATGGGCAAACTAGCATCACCCCCAGCTTTAATGTTTTAGATGCCAATATCACTGAAGCAAGCCTAGCCATCAAGAACACCGTAACCTTTATCAATGACCTCGATAACGACATTACGGGTTTATATAATTCAGATGATGTCATTAATGGTCAAGGCGGTAATGACAAAATTGACGGCTTAAGTGGCAACGATTTGCTGCGCGGTGGTACGGGCAATGATACTCTCGTTGGTAGTGCGGGGAATAACACCCTGGTTGGCGGTACTGATAGGGATTACTTAGATGTTGACTCTTCAACAGGCAATAACCTCTTGGATGGTGGCAATGGTAATGATACTCTCTCAGCTTTAGGTGACTACGATATCAAGTCTGGTAATAACATCCTCAACGGTGGCGCTGGTAACGATAGCTTGAGTGCTGACAGTTCAGCAGGCAATAACCTACTGGATGGTGGCAATGGTAACGATTATCTCTCTGCTTCTAGTAGCTACTACGATACTGATGTGTCTGGTAATAACACCCTCAAAGGTGGTGCTGGTAATGATACCTTGAGTGCTTTCTATTCAATAGGCGCTAATTTCCTGGATGGTGGCGATGACAATGATTATCTCTCTGTCAATCTTGCCGATGGTAATAACACCCTCAACGGTGGTATTGGTGACGATTCCTTGAGTGCTAACATTTCAAAAGGCAATAATCTGCTCTCTGGTGGCTATGGCAATGATTCTCTTAGTGCCTCTGACTTCGAGGGCTACAGGTTTGATAACACCTCTGGCAATGACACCCTCAACGGTGACGCTGGTGACGATTACTTGAGTGTTAACCATTCACGAGGCGCTAATTTGCTCAATGGAGGCGATGGCAACGATTATCTGTCTGCCTCTGGCTACGGTTACGGCTACGGAGGAAAGTTTTATAACACCACTGGTAATAATATCCTGAACGGTGGTGCTGGTAGTGATAACTTGAATGTTGACTATTCATCAGGCGCTAATCTGCTCAATGGAGACGATGGCAACGATACTCTCTCCGCCTCTGGCTACGAGTTCGACCAAGATGGTGAGTACGGCAAAGGAGTCTATCGCAAAACATCAGGAAATAATACCCTTAACGGTGGCGCTGGTGCCGATAACTTGATTGTTGATTATTCAACAGGCAAGAATCTGTTGGATGGTGGCGATGGCAACGATACTCTCTCTGCTTTTAGCGCATTAGGTAATAACACTCTATATGGTGGTTTGGGTAATGATATCATCACAGGTGGTTTTGGTAATGACACCCTTTATGGAAACGATGGTACTGATACCTTTGCTTTCAGTAATTTAAATGGAGGCATTGATACTATTTATGACTTTAACACCATTAATGAATTGATTCAGGTATCGGCTGCTGGTTTTGGTGGCGGGTTAGCAACACCTTCACTTGGGACAAGTCAGTTTACCCTCGGAATATCTGCAACCACTAGTACTCAACGATTTATTTATGACAATTCTACAGGTGGACTGTTCTTTGACCAAGATGGTAGTGCGGCTAAGTTTACTCAAGTAAAATTTGCACAATTATCTGTTAATCTAACACTAACCAATAACAATTTTGTGGTTGTTTAATTCTTTAAGCAAGTGTTGCGAGGTGCTGAAAATAGCATCTCGCACTCGATTGATCAATGCAGTTAGCTAAAGTTAATTCCGCGCTTTGAATTGCAGATATAGGTTAACCACCCGATCGGCAATTTGGGAGATTAGCGAATTTATCCAGATGATTGCAATGTCAAATGAATTGTGAGCGATCGCAATCCCACTAAATCAGGATAAACTTTGACTCGCAAACTTTTGGGGATTTGCCAATCATCCCAAGCTAAACCCCAAAGTTCCAACTGTTGTTACCTTAACCTACGTCATCATGGGCAAAGCGGTTAAAGAGGAAGTCTAAAGCATAGTTACGTAGTTGGTAGTATTGTGGATCTTCCATGATGCGGGCGCGATCGCGTGGACGAGAAAAGGGAATTTCCATGACTTCACCAATTTTGGCATGGGGGCCATTAGTCATCATTACTAATTTATCTGCTAAAAATAGTGCCTCGTCGATGTCGTGGGTAATCATCAGCACTGTACAACGGTTATCACCCCAAATTTTGAGCAATTCTTCCTGTAATTCTTCCTTGGTGATGGCATCCAGCGCGCCAAAAGGTTCATCTAAAATTAAAACTTTAGGACGAATTGCCAAAGCACGGGCGATAGAAACCCGTTGTCTCATACCACCGGACATTTGCATTGGTTTCTTTTCCATCGCATCAGCCAGTCCCACCATTGCTAGATGATCACGCACGATCGCTCTTTTTTCGGCTTGTGGTTTGTTAGGATAAACGGCGTTGACAGCTAAGTAGATGTTTTCAAAAGCAGTTCGCCACGGTAAGAGGGCATAGTTTTGGAAGACAACCATCCTATCTGGGCCTGGTTTGGTGATTGGTTCTCCTTCGAGTAACACTTGGCCGGAGGTGGGAAAGTTAAAACCGGATACCATATTTAATAGTGTCGATTTGCCACAGCCAGAGTGACCGATGACGCAAATAAATTCGCCTTGTTCTACGTTAAGGTTAACGCCGTCGAGTACGGTGAAGGGGCCTTTCTTTGTGGGATAAACTTTGGTAACGTCTCTAATTTCTAGAAAAGGTCTGCGGTTGGTGGTTGCAGTGGCGAATGGTTTTCCTAGTGTGTTTGTAGCTGTCAAGTTACGATTTTGCATGGTGATTTAAAAATTAAAAAGCTTGATGTACGCGATGTGTAACTGAATATTCTGACCTCTCTCCAAGCCTCTCCCCTTCTAGGGGAGAGGCTTTGAATTTTCCCCCTTCGCTACAAGAGAAGGGGGGAGGGGGTTAGGTCTTTTGTTGGTTTTTCCACATGACGTGAAAAGTCAAATCATTAACGGAGTTCGGAGGTTCATTAACGGAGTTCGGAGGTTCATTAACGGAGTTCAGAGGTTCATTAACGGAGTTCAGAGGTTCATTAACGGAGTTCAGAGGTTCATTAACGGAGTTCAGAGGTTCATTAATGGAGTTCAGAGGTTCATTAACGGAGTTCAAAGGTTCATTAACGGAGTTCAAAGGTTCATTAATGGAGTTCAGAGGTTCATTAACGGAGTTCAAAGGTTCATTAATGGAGTTCAGAGGTTCATTAACGGAGTTCAAAGACTCGCGCGTGATGTCCGACTTCTTGCACTCCCTCTTTCTCTCACCAATTTTTTATGACGCGAGTCTCCTTCTCGGTGCATCAAGAACAACTTCCGCAATTGAAAAATCACGTTTAATTTTCAAGTTGTTGAGATAAGCGATCGGATCATCGGCGTTAAAGGGAGTACCATCAAACAGTTGGATCGGTTGGCGAATATAGCTAATATCCAAACCTAATTCTCGTGCGGCGGTGCTGAAAACACGAACTCGACACACCCGTTCAACAACTTCTACCCAATTTCTGGGGAAGGGAGTATCACCCCAACGTGCCAATTGACTCATAATCCAAATTTGTTCGGTACGACTGGGGCGGTTGATCGCGGAATCGGAATAAAACTGGTGATGGGCATAGTCTCGCAACGGATGGTCTAAATCACAGGTGAGACTATTTGGATCTTCGAGTTGAATGTATTCTAAATCAGTGCTGACGTAATCTCGCCCTGCTAAAATTTGCCGAATTTCTTGGGTATTTTCGGGATTTGCACAATACACGCAGGCTTCTAACAAAGCTTTAGTCAAGGCAATATGCGTATTTGGATAATTTTCTGCCCAATCTTCCCGCACACCAAGAACTTTACCTGGGTGTCCCAACCAAACTTCTAAGTCGGTAGCGATGGTAAAGCCAACATTTTCCACAGCAGCGCGGTAGTTCCAAGGTTCACCCACGGAGTAACCATCAATGCTTCTGGCTTTTAAGTCGGCTACCATTTGCGCTGGGGGAATGGTTTTTATGTCCACATCGCTATCGGGGTCAATTCCACCAGCCGCTAGCCAGTAACGCAGCAGCAAGTTGTGCATCGATGCGGCATGTACTACCCCCATTGTGTGCCGTTGCTCACGGGTGCGAAGCAGGTACCTTTTGAAATCTGATAAGCTTTGCACGCCCTCGTCGTAAAAGCGTTTTGCCAAGGTGATGGCATTACCGTTGCGAGTCATGGTGAGGGCGGTGACAACGGGCAAAGGTTGGTTATTATGTCCTCCTAAAGTTAGCCAGATCGGCATCCCTGAAGGCATTTGCGCCGCATCCAAGTAACCACCACTTATGCCATCTTCTATACCCCGCCAACTACTTTCTCGCACGAGGTTAACTTCATCTAAACCATGTTTGAGAAAGAAGCCTTTTTCTTTAGCAACTGCTAAGGGGGCGCAAGCTGTCAGAGGTAAAAAGCCAATTTCTAGGTTAACTTTTTCTAATCCATGACGGGCAATGTCGGCAGTTTTCCGCGCCCGAATTTTCTTGATGCGCTTCTGCTGATTTAGGAAGTAAATCATCTCACTTCGCAAGCTGTAGTAGCTAGGATGTTCTACTACTTCCATCCGCTTGCGAGGTCTGGGAATATCCACTTCTAAAATGTCGCCGATTTTAGATTCGGGGCCGTTGGTTAACATCACGATTCTGTCAGATAACAGCACGGCTTCATCTACATCATGAGTAACCATCACGGCGGTAACTTGATTTTCTTCGCAAATTTGCATCAGTTGTTCTTGCAAATTGCCGCGTGTGAGTGCATCCAATGCGCCAAAGGGTTCATCTAGCAGCAGTAATTTGGGACGAATCGCTAAGGCGCGGGCGATCGCAACTCGCTGTTTTTGTCCACCTGATAACATTCCCGGCTGTTTGTCAGCATGGGGACGCAAACCCACCATATTAATATGTTTTTCGATAATTGCGTTGCGTTCGGCTGCGGGTAAACCTTTCATTACCGAGTCCACGGCGAGGGCAATATTTTCTCTTACCGTCCGCCAAGGTAATAACGAATAATTTTGGAACACCACCATCCTGTCTGGGCCGGGTTTGGTGATTTTTTGTCCTTCCAGGGTGACAAGACCTTCAGTAGGCAAATCCAAACCCGCAATCATATTTAATAGAGTGGATTTACCGCAACCAGAGTGACCAATCAAAGAAACGAATTCTCCTTTTTTTATTTGGAGATCGATTCCTTTGAGGGCGATATATTTCCCACCACCAGTTAATTCAAAAACTTTTTCAATTTGATCAACAGCTACGAACATATTTATTTGTCCTTTGTCATTTGTCCTTTGTCATTTGTCCTTTGTCATTTCTCTTTCGCCATTAGTCCTTGGTATGTGGTCATTAGTCATTTGTAAAAAACTAAGGACTAATGACCAATGACTATTTTTGTTCTGCTGGTAAAATCTTGTTTTGCAGCCAACCCATCGCTTTATCTAGGAGCAACCCAACAACGCCGATATAAACTAGAGCTAAAATTACTTCGCTGACGTTGTTATTTTGATAGGCGTCCCAGATAAAAAAGCCGATGCCGACAATACCGGACATGACAATTTCGGCGGCGATAATCGCTAACCAAGCTAAACCGATCGCAATTCTCAACCCGGTAAAGATGTAGGGTAATGCCGCAGGAATCAAAATATTAGTGAAATATTCTTTGCGGCTAAGTTGCAGAACTTTGGCGACGTTGTTGTAATCTTGAGGAATTTGGGTAACACCAACAGCAGTGTTAATTAAGATGGGCCAAATGGCGGTGATGAAAATTACGAATAATGCGGCGGGTTCGTTTTGTCGTAAAGCTGCTAAAGAAATTGGAACCCAAGCTAGAGGCGGTACAGTCCGCAGTAGTTGGAAGATGGGGTCTAAAGCTTTGGACATGGTTCTATTAACCCCAATCAAAATGCCCAAGGCAATACCAACGATCGCAGCTAGGGTATAACTAATAGCAACCCGTTGTAGACTAGCAAGAATCTGCCAAAATAGACCTTTATCAATACCACCTCGGTCATAAAAAGGCCAGAAAATCAGAACCCAAGTGTCTTGGATAACTTGTATTGGCCCTGGTAATGTGGCTCCTGGAATCCAAGCGAAGAGTTGCCAGAGAACGAGGAAGATTGTGATGGCGATCGTTGGAGGTATAAGATCAGGAAACTGCTTTTTCAGGTTGGATATAAAGCCATTACTCAATTTAGGGCTTGCAGGGCGTTTTTGGGCGAGTGTCATGATGCTGTGTTCTCCGCAAATTTTATTTTTGATTTGTCCTTTGTCAGTTACCAATGACTAATGACCAATGACTAAACACTGACCTTCTTGATTTTGAGACTCTTCAAATATTCTTCTGGCTTTTCGGGGTCAAATTTGATGCCATCAAAAAACTCTTCTACACCACGGGATGTATTTGTCGGAATATCAGCAGCAGCAATACCAGCTTCTTTTGCAGCTTCTTTCCAAATATCTTCACGGTTTACCTTATTGATAAGTTCCTTAGCCTTAGCAGCATTATTGTCTAGGTAATCTTTTGGTAAGAATCCCCAGCGAACGTTTTCAACTATGAACCATAAATCGTGACTCTTGTATGGATAAGAAACGTTACCTTTTTCGTCTTTCCAGTAGTAAGCCGCCATTGATTTATCATCAATTTTACGACCATCACCCATGTCATACTTTCCTTGGTATGGATCAGCTAGAATTTCCGGTGAAGAAAGGTTGAAATAATTTCGTCCAGCCAGAATTTGAGCCGCTTCTTTGCGATTATCAAAATTATCTAACCACTGTTGGGCTTCCATAATTCCTTTTAAAATTGCTTTGGTAGCCTTGGGATTTTTGTCAACCCAATCGCCTCTCATGGCAAGATATTCTTCAGGATGATTCTTCCAAATTTCTGCGGTTAATGCTGCTACGTAGCCAATTTTGTCTTGAACCAGACGATAAGGCCAGGGGTCGCCTGTACTAAAGGCATCCATTGTTCCTGTTTTCATATTGGCAACAGTTTGCGCCGCAGGTACTGTCAGCAGCTTGACATCCGCATCTGGATCTAACCCGCCTGCTGCTAACCAGTAGCGAATCCATAAATCTTGGTTGACGTGGGGAAAGGTAAATGCAGCAGTGAAGGGTGTTGAAGATTTTAATTGCGTGAATAGGGACTTAGCGCCGGCTAGTTGTAAACTAATACCTTTGCCTTCGTGCTTGCTGGCGATCGCAATTCCATTTCCATGTGTAATCAATTGACATAAGACATACATGGGAATTTTTTGATTGCCTTTGGTAATTAAACCTTCTGAAATTAAATGTGGCATTGGCATTTGCCATTGACCGCCATCTATACCACCACCGGCAGAACCAATTTCTACGTTGTCCCTTGCTGAACCCCAAGAGGCTTGCTTGGAAAGGTCAACATTAGCCATGCCATACTTTGTAAAAAAGCCTTTTTCTTTAGCAATAATTAGTGGAGCCGCTTCTACAATGGGAATATATCCTAACTTGACTGTAGTAGTTTCTGGTGTTTGTTCGGGACTAATATTAGCAACCGTTTGAGCAGTTGGTTGTGCTTGAGTGCTTCCACCAGTAAGGTTTTCAGGAGGATTACCCAAACAGCCTTTGAGGAATACAGCACTCGCCGATGCTCCGGCTGTGAAAATAAATTTGCGACGGGAAATTTGATTAAAAAATTCTGTCATAATATCTCCTGAAAACGTAAATTTTATTTTTTATAGCTATGATAATTTAGGCAATAAAACGTTGTGTTTATTGCTGTATTAATGATTCATCAAGCTATATTTGGCAAAGCAACCGCAGCCATTCCATCAATGACGCGGCTACCTATATAAAAAAACTCGGCTAATTACTTGACTCTGCTCTAGTGTGATTTAGAGGTGTCATTCACCTTGTTGAAATCAGTTTACAGCCTTTGAAGCCAAATTGCTCAACTTGGAGTATCGATTTATTAAAGAAATATTAAATTGGATATATAAGGAAAAATTTATCTATTTTCCTTAACTATATGAATAATTTTTAGTATATCAACTCTTGTCTATGGAGACTATTATTTTTATATTATGATTTGCTATTTTCGCTTATTTTAGAACTTAAGCTTAGTAGTATTTTCAATATATAAACTCTTATTTATGAAGACCATTATGTTGACACTATGATTTAGGGTAGCACAGCTAGCTGTACTACCCTACCAACGTATTTGTATCAAACTGAAAGTAGAAACAATATACCTGTAAAGGAGATTTTAAGTAGTGTATTCGGCGTTAATCTTCACGTAGTCATAACTCAAATCACAACCCCAAGCTTTACCCACACCATAACCATTGCCAACATTAACGGAGATTAACACCGTATCTTCTTGGAGATAAGCGCCGATCGCTGCTTTTTTCAGATAAGCACTTGCTGCTGCACGATCAAAAGTTAACGGTTGCCCGTTTTCTAACATTAAGAAATTCCCTAGCTTAATTTGCAGGTTTTCTTGCTCAAAGGGCACACCTGCACGTCCTGCGGCGGCGGCGATGCGTCCCCAATTAGGATCACGTCCAAAGATTGCAGATTTAACTAAGGATGAACCAGCGATGGTTTTGGCTATTTGTCGGGCTGAAATTTCATCATGGGCCCCTGTCACTTCCACTTCAATTAGACAGGTTGCACCTTCGCCATCACGAGCGATCGCTTTGGCTAAATGCTGACAAACTGCTGTTAACATCGCCTCTAATTTCTCTGCTTCTGCGCCCCATTCTGTAATTGCTGGGGTGCGAGATTGACCATTTGCTAAGGCGATTAAGCTGTCGTTGGTGCTGGTATCACCATCCACGGTAATGGAATTGAAACTTTTATCAGCTGCCCTTGCCAACATCTGTTGCCAAAGAGCTGGCGAAACCACAGCATCACAAGTAACAAATGCCAACATGGTTGCCATGTTGGGGTGAATCATACCGGAACCTTTAGCAATACCACCAATTCTTACCGGGCGTTGGCGCAGCCCGCCGGAGGCATCGCTTATAGTTGTCTCTAGGGCAATGGATTTGATTACCAAGTCTGTAGTGATAATCGCTCCGGCGGCGGCGTCTGAGCCTGTTCCTGATAGTGCTGCTACTACCTTGGGAATCCCGCTTCGCAAAGCATCCATCTTAATTCTTTGACCAATCACACCAGTGGAAGCCACTAACACAGATTCAGATGGAATGTTTAGTGCTTGACCTACTGCCATAGCAGATTCTAAAGTATCAAGGTAGCCTTGAGTACCTGTAGCAGCATTTGCTTGTCCAGCGTTGCAAAGAATAGCACGAGCGCTGTGTTTGGCTTGCAAGCGTTGGCGACAATATTCTACACAGGCAGCTTTAACTTGGCTAGTAGTGAACACACCAGCTGCGATCGCTTCCACTTCTGAGAATATCAAAGCTAAATCTGGCAACCCCGAAGGTTTCAACCCTGCGGTAATTCCCGCCGCCTGATACCCCCTTGGTGCTGTAATACCACCTGTGATTTTTTGCCAATCTGCCATTATTCTTCCTTACAACTATCAGGTTGGATAGGTCAATTTGTGCTTTGGATAAAGTGCGGAGTTAGGAGCCATTCAATTTTAGATTTTGGATTTTAGATTGAAGGCTAAATCTAAAATCCAAAATTCGCAGAGTTAGGAGTTATTATTCTCCCTCTGCTCCTCAGACACCAGTCCCTTGTATTGTGAATTTATTTGCTGATGGCAATAATAATGCACCAGTTGGTGATTAGCATAATTGTTTTTACCTTTCTTATGACGAAAGACAAAAGCAAAAAAGGAGAGCCAATTGGGTCGCTCTCCAAATCATTACGGTGCATCTTTTGAGTACACCATATCATTGATGAGGTCAGGGGTAATACTTATTTATGAAGATGATTTCTAAAAATATGATAAAGATTCTCTGTAAATACCACATAAACTAAATAAAAAGAGAGCCACTTAGGCAGCTCTCCCGATCATCAGGGTGCATCTACATACCACAGCATAGCATTTTAGGTATGCGGGCTGTCACCACCTTTTGTATGAAGATTTTATGAAGAACTACCGGGAAATTACTTACTTGGGAATTGGGGATTGGGCATGGAAAAGAGGCAGAGGGAAAAAATCTTCTCCCTTGCTCCCTGCTCCCTGCCCCCTGCCCCCTGCTTCCCCTACTAGGCGTTCAGTTTTTTCTCTACCAATTCGTTAGTCAGCTTAGGATCAGCACGTTTACCTGTCTTTTTCAGAACTTGTCCAACAAAGAAGCCTTTGAGGTTGGTGTTACCGTTGCGATACTTTTCTAGTTCTTTGGGGTTAGCGGCTATGACTTCATCAACGATGGGTTCTAGTACACTAGGATCGGTGATTAACTCTTGACCAGCAAAAGCTTTTTCAGGAGAAATACCATTGAGCAAATCTGGCAACTTTTCTTTAGCTTGAGCATTGCTAATTTTGCCCGTTTCGATGCGAGTGATGATATCAGCTAGATTGGTGGGAGTTAGACCGATTTCAGTAATACTGAGTTTTTGCTTATTGAGGTGGGCTGCGATATCTTGAGTAATCCAGTTGGCGGCAGCTTTTGGATTTGCTCCAGATGCGATCGCAGTTTCAAAATATTCGGCTACTGGACGATCTTCTGTCAACACTCGCGCATCGTAAGCTGAAAGCCCCAACTCACTTTCATAATGATGGCGTTTTTGGGCTGGTAATTCTGGTAGTTCGCTGCGCCATTTCTCTAATTCGGCATCTGTTACTTCAATTGGTGCTAAATCTGGTTCGGGGAAGTAGCGGTAATCGCTAGAACCTTCCTTCACCCGCATACTACTTGTGCGTTGAGCGCCTTCTTCCCACAGCCGAGTTTCTTGGATGATGTGATCGCCTGCTTCAATGGCTGCAATTTGACGCTCAATTTCATAGTCAATCGCCCGTTGGATAGCACTGAACGAATTCATGTTTTTAATTTCTACCTTGGTGCCAAATTCCTTTCGTCCCACCGGACGCACGGAAATGTTGACATCGCAGCGCAGAGATCCTTCTTGCATATTGCCGTCACTCACGCCGAGATACCGGACAATCCGGCGCAACTCTTCGGCATATTCAGCAGCTTCTAGCCCAGAACGCAAGTCAGGTTCCGAGACAATTTCTATTAACGGTACACCTGCGCGATTGTAATCTACCAGAGAATAGGAAGAACCGGAGAGGCGATCGCTACCTGCATGTACCAATTTTCCAGCATCTTCTTCCATGTGCAGACGCGTAATACCAATGCGTTTGCGGGTGGGATTACCCTCAGCATCTACCAACTCAATTTCTAACCAACCATGTTCTGCGATCGGTAGATCATATTGAGAAATTTGGTAATTTTTGGGTAAGTCAGGATAAAAATACTGTTTACGGTCGAACTTGCTATATCTCGCAATTTGACAATTCAGTGCCAAACCAGCCTTAACGGCATATTCTAAGACTTTTTGATTGAGTACAGGTAAGACCCCAGGTAAACCCATACAAACCGGGTCAATGTTAGTATTTGGGTCAGCACCAAATGCCGTAGAGCTATTAGAGAAAATTTTGGTGTTGGTACTCAGCTGACAATGGGTTTCTAGACCAATAATCGCTTCATACTCAGTTTTTACAGTTGTAGCAGTCGTCATAATATCACTATTTCGGCATAATCCTTCTTAGGGTACTATTGTAGCGGCGTATTGAGTTGCCCTGAAGACGGTTATTTGGGTGAGTAATGCTTACCCTTATAAACTTGAAAAGGAAGGTGCAAAGCTAAGATGAAGAAAATCTTGATTATTGGTTCTGGGGGTGCTGGTAAATCTACCCTAGCCCGCGAACTGGGAACCATCTTAGGCTTAGAAGTCATCCACTTAGATACTTGGTACTGGAATCCTGGTTGGATTGAGACTCCAAAAGCTAAATGGCAAAGTATTATCCAAGACTTAACCTTGCGAGAATCTTGGATTATGGATGGTAACTATAGCAATACTCTCGACATTCGTTTATCGGTTGCAGATACGGTAATTTTTTTGGATTTTCCCCGGATTTTATGTTTGTCGCGGGTGATTAAGCGTCGCTTCATGTATGCTGGAAAATCTAGACCTGATATGGCATCAGATTGTCCTGAAAGATTAAATTGGGAATTCCTCAAATATGTATGGTCATACCCAATTAATCGTCGTCCTGGAATTATCAAAAAACTTAGTCAAGTAACACCAAATCAGCAAGTTATTATTCTTCGCAACCCGACAGAAGTTAAAGACTTTTTACAAAATATTTCACACCATTCAGATTTAATCAATTGATTTTATTAAAATTATCTAAGAAATAGGTAAAGTAGATATTGGAACTATGTGCTAACCCCGTACTAATAACAAGGTTAAATTACTATAATAAAGTATGGAATTAGCAAATTAGTTTAGAGAAGAACCAAGATTATGATTGATGTCAAAACAGCAGTGAATGCTGCCTATGAATACATAAAATCCATACAATACATGATGGGTTCGTCATTAGGAGATTTGAGACTTGAAGATGTTGAATTGTCTGATGATAAAAGCTTCTGGTTGATTACTCTAGGGTTTGATATTCCTAAAAAAGCTCCTAAAAGCCAATTGAAAAACTTAATTCCTACTTCTCTTGCTTCTACCCCTGTGTTGTATGAACGAGAATATAAACTTTAGTTAACAGTTAAGACCCCTATATACACCTCTTAATTAATAACTAAATATCTTTAATAATAAATCAAACTATTAAAATAAATTAGCACTCAAGGCTTGTTAGTGCTAATTATTGGCTGAGATTTAATGCCTATGATATAGACCAAAACTATACTTCTTCTAGATACTTTAGCTACTTGCTAGACATTATACTAGAAAAAACTAAAGCTTTACTGCAAGTAATTTAAAACTGGGAGTGCTAGCATGAAATACACTTTTGATATTGTAGGAGTATCTCCACTTTTGCAGTTTTTTAATCACCAACAGCAAAATGGGCAAAAATCACCTCACCAAGGCGTGGAATACTTGGGAATGCATACATGTACGCTAGATACGTTTCTAGAATCAGTGGAATCAGTTCCAGCAAAGTGGGATTGGAATCTCGATCAAGTAGTAGATACCGTGATTCAGTTTTGGTTGAACAACTCAGATAGTATTGGTTATTGGAAAGTACGATTAAGCGATGCTGGTAAAGATAATTTACTAGTCGCAAGATTGGCGGATATAACCGCCTTACAAGCTGAATTTGAATCCCTACTAGATAAGGAGTGGTAAAGAGATAGGTAGAATTGAAAAAGAATTCAGGGACGGAGCAACTCCTGCTCCGCCTTCAGTCATAATCAACGCTTTTTTCTGTTATTCTCATTTTCAAGTGCTTTGAAAACTTTGAGATATGAGTTTTTTACTCTCTTGGTTTGAATTTCTAATAAGTCTATTAACATAACTTCATTTTTGAATATCTAAAAAAACTTTAATTTTTGCATCCTCTAAACTTACTATAAAAACATAAATACCCACAATATAGCTTTACTGAGTGCGCTATAGAAAAATTAAGAGTGTGTCTGTGTTTATTAATCTTGCGTACCGTTATTGTTCATTCTGAACCTATTTTTTTAATGGTATTTTTTAAAACGTTGTTATTTATTTTAATACTGATACAAATTTTACTTATGTGTATGCATACAAATCATGCAAACCCAATACTTGCTAAATTTTCTGCTTGATAATTTTTGCCCTGGAAACAATTGCAAATTAAGGCTTTGAGATTCATAGCACCAAAAAATTTCAATTTAATTGGTCTAAAATATAGCCTTAAGTGTTGACAGTTTATAAATAATCGAATAACAAGGTGGCAGCAGCATTAAAAAAAGCGTTAGTGCATTCCTACCTAGAAACTAATTAACGCCCTTCATTAAACTTCATACGGTTAACATAATTATGCCAGAAAATACGGAATACAAAGCTTCTAAATCAGACAATCAGGTTATTGCTTATAAAGAACGCCTCAATTCTTGGGCGATCGCTCGTCTACTTCCTAATACACAACGCGAGATCGTTGCTCGCTTCCGCAGCCGTTCTGATGCCGAAGGCTATATGCGGCACCTCTCCCAGGAAAGACCTAATGCTTCTTACATGGTTGTTTTTGATTGTCAACGCCAAGAAGCTGTGATTTAAAGTACAAGTGTAGGTAATAAACCTATCTTGAAAATAGAGAACAGGGAAAGAGATTTTCGTTCTCAATTGTGCTTACATAGCGGGTGCTTTGTCTTCACTCTGTTCATTAGCATCCTCTTTCAAAAAAGACTTTTGCGCTCTTGTGGCGAAAAGGAATGGGTTAAAGGCAAAGAAAATTCAATTCCTTTAACCCTTGCTCTTAATCCCTTTATTTCAAAAACATTTTATATGCTATCGAAAACCTGGCTAACTAGGTAAAGATGGATGGAATTAACTTTTAAATTGATCTCTTTGACTGTCGCGATCGCTTCAACATACCATTCGCTTTTACTGCCAGCCTCGCTCTACATTAACAATACCATTGGTTGTGCGTTCTCAAGCTGAAGCTGCCTATACTAAGTATCTACGAATAATAATAGATGCGTTCAAATAGTGCTATTAAAGGATTCCTCCCGGCTTTTTCAATCAAATTTGGCCTCTTGACCTGAACAATCAAATAGATGTAAACCTAAGCGTTGGGAAAGTTCTTCGCACACCTTTACCCCTCGTACACTATTACCACGCACATCCAGCAATGGTGAAAAAACTCCAATGCCCATCTTATTGGGTACAACGGCAATAATGCCGCCAGTAACACCGCTTTTCGCCGGAATCCCAATTTTATAAGCCCACTCACCTGCAAAGTTGTACATCCCACAGGTGTACATAACACTCAGAATATCTTTGATGTAACGCTTATCTACTGCCCGTTCTTTGGTGATGGGGTTAATACCTCTGTTAGCAAGGGTAGCCGCCATCACTGCTAAGTCTTGGCAATTAACTATCACAGCACACTGCTGGAAATAAAGATCCAACGCCTCTTCAATATTCCGGTCAATCATGCCAAAGTTGAGCATAAGATGCGCCATTGCGCGGTTGCGATGTCCTGTACTCCGTTCTGAGGTAAAAACTGAAATATCAACGAATACGTCGCGGCCAATATATCGCTTGAACATATCTAGCATTCGGTTGAGGCGTTCGGTTGGGCCAGAACCTTTAATTAAGCTAGTGGTGGCGATCGCTCCGGCATTTACCATTGGGTTATAAGGTCGCTTCGATTGCTCATCCAAAACAATCGCGTTGAATGCATCTCCCGTTGGTTCCACGCCAACTCTAGTCAAAATGTAATCCAGCCCATGATCTTCTAAGGCAAGTCCATAAGCAAACACTTTGGAAATTGACTGAATGGTAAAAAGGTGATCGTAGTTCCCAACTTTATAAACCTGACCATCTACTGCCACAATGCAAATGCTAAACAAGTCCGGATTTGCCTTTGCCAGTTCCGGAATATATTTAGCTACTGCACCCTCTTGCAATAACTTGTACTGAGAATGCAACTCGTTAAGAACAGCTAATAATGGGGATGGATCTATTTCTAAATTTCCTTGATGTGCTTGGTTTGTCATCAGGCTGATAGCATTTCCCAAAATACCTACTATATATAGTAGGGGTATAGCTGTACATCCCTACAGCCGCAAAGATTTTGGAAAAGATAGCTTGCTCTAAAAAATCATACTTGAACCACTACTTAGGGCGTAAAATCTCTATTGTGTTTTTTGATACACAAAAGGTTCTGTTTACAAGCGATCGCGAAGTTTTATTAATTTTTTTATGATTAATCTTGAAAAATACTAAGTTGAGTATCTTCCTTTTTTTTATACTCAGTAATACGGGTGTAAGAAGTTATATATATTACTATTTTAAGTCTAGTCATGGAGAATAAAAGTCATGATTGATCTAAGTAGAAAAAACTTTTAAAAAAGATATTAAGCTCAAACTAATTTACATAATTATTTAAGATGTAACTCATATCACGACTTATTCATAGAAAAATCTGAAGATTCCATTAAATAAGTGATTTTAAGCATTTATGCCGATGCCATTTAATTAAAGTTATATTATCTCCTTACAGGAAATGCCAGAATAGATGTAATATAGAATACACGGGTAGTTGCGAACCTTTAGAACCGATGTGAATAGGGTATTGTCATTTTGGCGTGCAATAAGCATAAAGTTGTTTGAAGAAATTTTTGACTTGTCGGAAAAAGCGTTACATAGCCAAAGTCCCTATTTGAGAAAGGTTTCGCCCATAAAATTGGAATTAAAATTTGAGAAAGCTGCTGATAATTACGCTAAAACCCTGATCCCCAAGCCAAAAGGTTCGTGTTAGTCTGTTGCAGTTATAAACAACAAAGTGAAAACGGAACGAGTTCGAGTTTTTCAGAAGGGAAGTCACTTTCACTAGTGAAAAATCCCACCAGTTATAAAACTTAAGTTCTACAGTCGCTTTAAAAAACGGACGCATGAATCAAAGACATTTGTGGATTATTGTTACCCTGTCTATGGCTGCTTTGGGCATACCCTCAGTCGGTTGCACTCAAACCACCAAAGGAAATGCACTAGCTTCTCAGAAATCACCTGCCCCTGATGTGGTGAAGGTGGGAGAGTACCAATCCAGAGCAGGGAAACAAACCTTGGATGCTGTGATTACAGAAATTCATCCTCACAATATTGAAGGACGTAAGGCGGCAACCCTTTTTATCAGAAATATACCTGTTCTCACCTTTTTAAGTTCTGTCTCAGATACGAATCTTGAAAGTAAAAAAGTTGGTGAAGTTGGGAATACCGGGGGCGTGCAATCGTACGCCCTTATTGCTAGCAATTCATCAAATGCACTGAATACTGGGAACGTAACAGATGTAAGTAACCAGATTAGTCCTGTTGACAATGACCCGGTTCAGATAGCTGGTATAGTAGCAGCTAAGATCAACCAGTTGAATCGAGAAAATGTAGATGGGAGTAAGATTACCGTAAGTTGGAAAGCAGGGGAAAAACCGACTGACAATCAAGCGCAAAACAAAAGCGTCCCAGCCCAACAAAATGGCGATCGCTATGTAATCAAAATTGATGGCGAAGAATTGGTCGAAATCAACGAAGGTACGCGACTAGCAAATAGTACCAACAATCTGGCGCAAGATGCATTGCAAGCAACCAATCGCCTACGGAGGCTACTAGGCAATGCATCTCCCTTAAAAGAAATTGCTAATTTACCTGTGCGATCGCCAATAGCAATGCCAAAGCAACCTCAACAGATTGCCGTCGGAGTAGTGCAATCCACCTTGAGAGGTATAGCTTCTTTTTATGGCTATGACTTTGCTGGTAATCGCACTGCTAGCGGTCAGAGATTCAACCCAGAAAGCATGACTGCCGCTCATCGCAGCTTACCCTTTGGTACAAAAGTCCGTGTAACCAACACCCGTAATGGTCGTTCTGTAGTACTGCGAATTAATGACCGAGGCCCATTCATTCGGGGTCGAATCATTGACGTGTCTACTGGCGCGGCTCGAGTTTTGGGAATGATGGGTAGTGGCGTAGCACCAGTACGTGTTGAAGTCTTAGGGAAATAATCATTAGGCAATAGGCATAGGCAGTAGAGAATTTACCAATGCCTAATGCCCAATGCCCAATGCCCAATTCAAGTTCCGTATCACTTAATTCCCCTAGTTCAATCATCTCTTCCCTCTCTTTCAGATATAAACTAACGGGGGAGGGATCGATAAGAACTAGGGGTATTTTTGTGCGCCTGCTGACAACAGTTGCAGCTTTACGCTGCTATTTAACTAAACGCTGCTCAGAAAACAAGCTAATTGCGGCTACTGAGGATCTAAGACTAGATGAGATCACAGGCTGGTATCAGACAGCAGTCGGTCTGGTGCCAACGATGGGAAATTTGCATCAAGGTCACTTAAGCTTAATTAAACGGGCGCGGCAAGAAAATTCTACGGTGATTGTTAGTATTTTCGTCAATCCCTTGCAATTTGGTCCCAACGAGGATTATCAACGCTACCCTCGCACTTTAGAGCAAGACCAACAACTTTGCGAACAAGCTGGGGTAGATGCAATTTTTGCGCCAACTCCGGAAGAAATGGCAGTTCCTCAGAAGAGTATACAAGAATCAAAGGTTACACAAGTTATCCCCCCATCTGCTATGATAACAGGCTTGTGTGGTCGTTCTCGGCAAGGTCATTTTCAGGGTGTCGCTACGATTGTGACCAAACTTTTCAACTTGGTACAGCCTGACCGTGCCTACTTTGGTCAAAAGGATGGTCAGCAACTGGCAATTATTAAACGCTTAGTAGCTGACTTAAATTTGCCAGTAGAAATTGTTGGTTGTCCAACAGTGCGGGAAGCGTCGGGTCTTGCCTTCAGTTCTCGTAATCAATATTTGACTGCAATGGCAAAAGAGCAAGCAGCAGTATTATATCGCGGCTTGCGACGAGCTGAAGCTGCATTCATTGCAGGCGATCGCAATAGTCACAAGTTGATAGCACTGGTACAGCAAGAAGTGGCAATAGTCAATACAGTCTCAGTGGAATATATTGAATTGGTTGAACCGACTACGTTAATGTCTTTAGAAAAAGTTCAGGAGGAAGGAATGTTGGCGATCGCAGCTCGTCTTGGGTCTACACGTTTGATTGACAATATCATATTGCGCGATCGTCAACCCATCATCGCCATTGATGGCCCAGCCGGGGCTGGAAAATCCACAGTGGCACGTCAAGTGGCAGCAAATCTGAATTTAGTGTATTTAGATACAGGCGCAATGTACCGTGCTGTAACTTGGTTAGTATTGCAAAAGGGGATTGCTATTGATGATGAGTGTGCGATCGCCCAATTAACTAACGAGTGTAAAATTGAACTGACTCCTAACCAGGATTTACAATCGTCTGTGCGCGTTTGGATTGACGGTACTGATGTTACCCAAGCAATTCGCACCATTGAGGTCACATCTCAAGTATCTGCGATTGCCGCACAAAGCGCTGTCCGTCAAGCACTGGTTAAACAACAGCAAAACTGGGGTAAAAAAGGTGGTTTAGTGGCTGAAGGTCGAGACATCGGTACTCATGTATTCCCCGATGCTGAAGTGAAAATCTTCTTAACCGCTTCTGTGGGTGAACGTGCCCGTCGCCGCCAGGAAGACTTTAGCAAACAAGGTCAACCCGAAGTGAGTTTAGAGCAGCTGAAACGGGATATTGCCGAGCGTGACTGGAAAGATAGTACACGCAAAGTTTCCCCTTTGCAAAAAGCAGCCGATGCGATCGAACTTCAAACCGATGGTCTGAATACTTCTGAAGTAACAGCACAAATTGTAAATTACTACCAGCAACGTTTATCTCAGTGGTAATCACCACTATTTGCTGTTAGTTTTTTATTTCAAAAGGGTGGTAGATAAGTTATTTATTTATTTACCATCCTTAAAACTGTACCTAGAAACAGCCCAAAAGCAAAAAATTAGATATTTTGCTTATTGACTATCTTCATTTTAAACTTAATTCTGGTATTGTAGATTGTAGATTAATTTAATTACTAAATCATCATGCTTTCGGCTTATCCTCATATCACAATTAATCCTGCTACAGGTAGAAGCGGGAAACCTTTAATTGCTAAATGCTAAGTAAAAGGCAACTTTTGCTGGAGGCAAAAGGACAATAGTTGATCTAAGTGGGAAAACCTTTTCATGCCTACCTACTTAATTATTTATTAGTTTTTAGCTAAAAGATATTAGCCATTTTTATTTATAGTTATTATTTCCATAGTGAATTGACTTATTTTACTTATTAAACGAGTACTTTGTTTTTATCTTCACTTTGGTAGTAAAATGACGATGTTAAGTTTTATGTTTCATCATTAAAGACATAAAACCCCAAAAATAAAAGATGTTAATTTCCTAAGCTTCTGCAATAGCTTAAGACTGGAAACCGGTAAAGAGAGGATTTGACACAATGGCATTTGTACAGCCCCCACTACCCTTCGACATTAATGCTTTAGAGCCACATGGCATGAAAGCTGAAACTTTCGAGTATCACTATGGTAAGCATCACAAAGCTTATGTAGACAACCTCAACAAGCTCACTGAAGGTACAGAACTTGCTGATAAGTCTCTGGAAGAGGTGATTAAAACTTCCTTCCAAGATTCCTCTAAGGCGGGGATCTTCAACAACGCTGCCCAAGTTTGGAACCACACCTTTTTTTGGAATTCCTTGAAACCAGCAGGTGGCGGCGCACCCACCGGTGATCTCGCAGCCAGAATTGATAAAGATTTTGGTAGCTTCGACAAATTCAAGGAAGAGTTCTCGAACGCAGCCGCAACTCAATTCGGCAGTGGATGGTCTTGGTTGATTGATGATGGTGGTACGCTGAAGGTGATTAAGACACCGAATGCCGAAAATCCGCTAGCTCATGGGAAGAAGGCACTCTTAACCTTGGACGTTTGGGAACACGCCTACTACATTGACTACAGAAACGCCCGTCCAGCGTTCATCAAGAATTTCCTAGAAAACTTGGTTAACTGGGACTTTGCTGCTGAAAACTTGGCCAAAGCTTAATCAGCTACCAGTGTTGGCTCTGTTGTAACAGTAGGCTTTACCAGATATGTAAAGCAAAGACAACCAGCTAATTTATAAAAAGGCATCGAGAAAACCCAATATTTTAAAGATGGGGTGAGATGACCTTAATAATAATTACCAGCAGCCACGACGTAGTCTCGTGGCTGTTTTTGATTGTCTGGATATAAGCTGTTACGCATTTAATACCAATTCAAATAATGTTTGCGACACATCAATTATTTGTAAGGGCACAACAATGTTGTGCCCCTACCCATCTGTCGCATTCTTTTTTCAAATTGGTATAACTTGAATATTTACATGAAACCTGATGATCGATGACTGTTAACCGTCAACCGTCAACAGTTAACGACCGTAAAGAGTGTTTATACTTTTTTAGCGTGCATCAGCTTATGGCAGATATGGTGGGGCACTCTAAGTGTGCCCGCAGCAACATTGACTTAATTGGTAAAAACATATTTTAAGAAAAATTATACTTAAGTAAGTAAGTGGGCATGAATAATTAAAGCTTCAATGAAATCTTCATATTAAAGGCTTCAGCCTTACTACAAGCTAATTTAATAATTTTCTCGTGTGTAACATAGATTGATTTATTCTTACCTACTTACTTAAGTATAAAAAATCTGATATTCTAACATCTCTGTGTCATTAAAGACAACAAAGTTTCAGATTTGAGAGTGGAGCGGTAATGCTTCAACTCTTGACAATTATTATTAACGTTCATATAAAGCATGGGTAAAATCCAACTTGGTGTCGCTTTCGTGGCTGCTGTGGTAGTCAGACTTACTGATCTGGCATCAAGATTGTCAAAGAGAATGAAAAGCAATGTGACGATCGCAGCACTTGTTGCGATCGCAGTGCTAGCCGGACATACTGTATCGGCACAGATAACGCCACCCTCTCAGCCACTGGCTTCGCTAAAGACCGTACCGATTCCAGGGCCAGACTATACAGGCTACGTAAAGGATAAGAGCAAAGCGATCGCTTTGGGAAAGGCTCTTTTCTGGGATATGCAGGTGGGCAGCGATGGCAAGACATCGTGTGCTACTTGTCATTTCCATGCCGGAGTGGACAACAGAATTAAAAACCAGCTTAATCCAGGGATTTTGCGCGTGGATGCAAGCGGCAATCCGAATCCTGATGATACTTTCAGTCTCGGAGGGCCAAACTACACCCTGAAGGCGACAGATTTCCCATTCCACAAACTAGCAGATGTAAACAACCGTAACTCCGCCGTTATTTCTGACATTAACGATGTCGCCTCTTCGCAAGGAGTCTTCAATACTAAATTCTTGAGTACCACTCCTGGTAATCCTCAAGACAATGTGACTCAACTCGACGATCCAATCTTCAACGTGGGAGGTATCGAAACCCGCCGAGTGGAGCCGCGCAACACACCGACCACAATTAATGCGGTGTACAATTTCCGTAACTTTTGGGATGGACGAGCTCAGAACTACTTTAATGGGGTGAATCCGTTTGGATTAAGAGACCCCAACGCCAAGCTTTACAAAGCAGTAACTTCTCTAACATCACCACAACAAGTCAGTGTGAAGCTCAAGAATTCATCTCTAGCTTCCCAGGCAGTGGGGCCACCTCTTAGCTCATTTGAAATGTCTGCTGACGGTCGCACATTTCAGGATGTCGGTATTAAAATTGTTGGGAAACGAAACCTACTGAGGGGTCTAAAGCTTCCAAGGGATCTTGGTAAAAAATTATTTTCCCCTAATTTGAAACCACTTGCACAACAGGAAGTAGCAGTTGACGACAGTACCTTAGGTATTTACAGAGCGCCTAATGGAAAAGGACTGAAGAAAAAGTATAAGCAGCTGATTGAGGATGCCTTCCAGCCACAGTGGTGGGATTCTTTATGGTCAATTCAGGTTGATAAAAATGACGGTAGCCGACAACCCGTCCTCTTGGGCGCGAGGAGTCTTGTCGATCCAAACAAGAACACATATACGCTGATGGAGTACAACTTTTCGCTTTTCTTCGGGCTAGCGATTCAACTGTACGAGTCCACACTAATATCTGACAATGCGCCTATTGACCAGTACTTTGATGGCAACAAAAACGCCTTAACTTCTCAACAATTGAGGGGTAAACAGCTTTTCGAGGGAGCGGCCAAATGCATCAACTGTCACGGTGGGGCAGAATTCACCAACGCTTCCGTGAAAAACGTGCAGAATCAACGGCTTGAAGACATGATACTAGGAGATGGACAACAAGCCGTCTATGACAACGGCTTTTACAACATTGCGGTCAGACCCACTACAGACGACTTAGGTGTGGGTGGTAAAGACTTCTTTGGTAATCCGCTCTCAGAGTCGCGAGTAGCTCAACAAGGCAAATTTCAGCAGCTTCTCGGTGTAGACCCGAATATCACGGTCAGCCCCAACCAAAGAATAGCCGCAGACGGAGCCTTCAAAACGTCCACACTTCGCAATGTGGAACTCACCGCACCGTACTTCCACAATGGAGGGACACTGACCCTCAAGGAAGTGGTTGAATTTTACAATCGGGGTGGTGACTTCCACGAGCAGAACATCAAAAATCTGGATGCGGATATTGAGAAGCTTAACCTGAGCGATCAGGATAAAGATGACCTAGTAGCCTTTATGAAGGCGCTTACTGACGAGCGAGTTCGTTATGAGAAAGCGCCCTTCGACCATCCGCAGTTGTTTATTCCTAATGGACATCCAGGAAATGAAGCCTTCGTTACCAACGATGGCACTGGTAAAGCCACAGATGCCTTGATAGAGATTCCATCTGTTGGTCGGAATGGTAGCAGGACTCCGCCTGCTAACTTCCTTGCGACTCCCTAAACGCTAGAGTTGACACTCCCCGAATTTATACGGGGAGTGTCAACATTATTTGCTAGAGTGAAAATTAAAATACTATATGGATAGTAAAGAACTAGCGCAATACATCGAAGCAACTGATAGCATCACTAAACCTTGGCTATTGGTACAACTGCGCCTCAAAAAATTGCAAGAGCGTCGAGCTACCCTTACAAACGATGTCTACACCAAAGAATTAGAAGACATTTACCAAGACATGATGAATTTGGGGGAATGGTGGCGCGGTATTGAAGATGAGGTATTTTAAAGTTATGAGTTTTCCTAACTTTTAACTCCTAACTCCTAACTCCTAACTTAAAACGCAACCTGATGGCTCAAGCTCTCGATCAAGTCGATTACGATACTCTCGATGCCGCAAAACGACGCTTCATTGATGCCGCAAAACGCACGCTTGGCTTTGCAAGCGCCTATGGCATCGTGCCTGCATCGGGTCTTGGAGCAAGTGCTAACGCTTTTAGCTTCAACCTTGCTCCGTTTCTAGAGGCGGGGGCTAGAGAACTTTCGATGACACTTGTCCCCGAAGGACTGGGCACAGCAGACGATACTCGACCTGATGACCTTTCTGAAGAAGAACTTCGGCGATTCTGGTGGAACATCGGTATCAAGATTATTTCGTGTCTTACGAACGATGCCGCAACTTCCGGTATGCAGACTATACTTCTCGGTTTATATCTGCCGTCTAGTACTCCAGAAACCATCTTCACTCCTGCCTTCCTTGATGGGTTTTTGGATGGAGTAGTTGAGGGATGTAAACGAGTTGGGTGTGTGTATCTCTCAGGGGAAACTCCTCAACTAAAAACGAAGATGATTCCAGGCCGGCTTGATATCGCAGGCTCGGTTTTTGGGGTCATGCCGGTTGGTGTTGCTCCTATTGATAGTTTGCGTCTGGATGCCGGAAATACCATTGTTCTTGTCGAAAGTTCGGGGCCCCATGAGAACGGCTTTACCCCACTGCGAAAGCTTGCCGAGTCGCTCCCTGACGGGTATAGAACAAAACTTTCAAGTGGGCAGGAGTTATGGGAAGCAATGAATGCCGCCTCGTATCTTTACACGCCGCTTGTACAGGCGGTGCTTGGTGAAGGAATTCGTCCCACTGCGATGGAGAACATCACTGGACATGGATGGCAAAAGCTGATGCGGTCGGTGAAGCCCCTGCGGTATGTCATCGAAACGATGCTCCCAGTGCCGGAGATTTTTACCTTTGTCGAGGGTCATCTTGAGGGCGGAGCCGAGACAATGCTTTCTGTGTTCAATTACGGAGCAGGATTTGCATTCTATACAGAGTCGCAGCAGGATGCAGAGAGGATCGTTATCCTCGCAAAAGAACATAAGCTCACGGCTGTGATTGCCGGAAGGGTCGAAGCATCGCTTAACCGCGAGGTTGTGGTAGAACCGCTTGGGGTGACCTTGAAAGGAGATACTTTTGGGATTGCGCGAGGAGTATAATGCAGCCCAAGCGTAGGCATAGCCCGTCGTAGACATCGCTAGTTTTCTGGGTATACACTCACTTATGCGATGCCTGCGGTGGGCTACGCCTACGCTAAACTAAATTAGATGAAATTAGTGAAATCACTGAGGTATGTAATTTTATATACGTAAAATATACTTTTATTCCAGGGGTATTAAAGAAAATTATTCTATCAAGCCCTTGAAAATAAGTCATTTAGCAAAAATTGTATAGGTGTATTTATAAAACTTTATATGCATTATTTATTACCACCTAAAATTGATGTAGTCCAAAATACGCATGACTACTGAGGTTAAGATTTGCTAACGTAGTCTTAACATATTGAAAAATTTGCTGAGAAAGCTGAGAAAGTAGCAGCCAATACTAATTTTTAGTGCTGAATCTTTCTCATCTGTAGATGTGCCGTTTTAGTGTGTTAAAAAGATATATTTTTGTTCAGAGGGGGTTATGGCTGTAAATTTGGCCCGAACTACTGCTTCCACAGAACTTTTGAAGCAAGTATTCCAGAACATTGATGCACAAAGTTGTCCAAGATTATTCAACTTTCATATGCACACTGTCTACTCGGATGGCAGGTTGCAGCCGAGTGCATTGATGGAGCAAGCGATCGCTATTGGTCTAAAAGGGTTAGCCATTACTGATCATCATAGTATTATCGGCTATCAAGCATCATTTGCTTGGTTAGAAGACTGGAAATGGAATAATCCTGGTGCAAGCACTCCTTACCTATGGAGTGGTGTAGAAATTAATGCCAACCTTTTGGATATAGAAGTTCACATTTTGGCTTACGCTTTTACACCAGAACACCCTAGTATGAAGCCTTATCTACAAAGAAGGACGACTACAGGTCAAGAATATCAAGCAAGTAACGTGATTGCTGCTATTCATGAAGCCGGGGGATTAGCAGTTCTAGCTCATCCAGCTCGTTACAAGCGATCGCATTTTGACTTAATTCCAGCTGCTTCCCAAAAGGGCATCGATGGTGTGGAAACTTTCTACGCCTACAATAACCCTAACCCTTGGAAACCCAGCGTATTAGAATCAGAACAAGTGCAAAAGTTGGCTGATGAATATTTTCTTTTCAATACCTGTGGTACTGATACCCACGGTTTGAGCCTGCTACAACGTTTGTAAAGATGAATCGATCAGTTAAGTGTGTTCAGAGATTTTCGATCCCCCCAACTCATTTAAAAAAGGGCTTAGTTCCCCCTTTTTTAGCAAGCTTAGGGAGGATCAAATCTTAAGCCAAGTGTATTGCTTCAAAGCCGATTCTTAGTTGGGATCACAATCATTGAGAAATAGGGTACTTCGGCTGGATCAACTTCATCCAAGGGGAGGATGCGTTGCTGTGTCGTTGATGCCCGTTCAATATATCTTGCCCGTGATGCTAGCCCTAATTTATGGAGGATATCTCGTACTTTGGTAAAGTGACGACCTAACTTCATAATTGCTGCTGCATCAGTCATCAGTAGATGTGTAGTTAGTTCTTCTGCTGGCAATGGAGCAGGTAATACTGTGAGAATATCAGTGTAATAGGTGAAAGGTACACCTAAGGCTACCGGACAAGCCATCAGTGAAGAAACTCCAGGGACAACTTCTGTTACATACTGATCAGATAAGCGTGTGAACAGGTACATGAACGAGCCGTAGAAAAATGGATCTCCCTCACACAGTACTACAACATCTCGACCTGCTGCTAAATGGTCGGCGATTGGTTCAACTTCCTTATCATAAATAGACTTTGCCTTTTCTGGCTCCAAAGCGCGGGGGAGGTGAAATAGCACCTCAATTTGATTACCAGGAAGATACTGCGCCACTATCGCTCTAGCAATACTTTCTTTATCTGTGGCTGATTGATAAGCTACCACAGGAGCCGCACGTAATAGGCGCAGCGCTTTCAGAGTCAATAGTTCGGGATCGCCTGGGCCGACACCAATTCCATAAAGACGACCTTTAGTTTTCATATTCATTCTTCCTCCGTTGCCAGGGCGTTAACTGCTGCGGCTGCGATCGCACTTCCACCGCGCCGACCATGTAAGGTTAAAAATGGTACATTTCTGCTATCTGCTGCCAGTGCTGCTTTCGATTCGGCTGCACCGACAAACCCCACTGGAAAGCCTAAGATAATCGCGGGTTTAGTAGCTCCTTCATCGAGCATTTCTAATAGCCGGAATAGTGCTGTGGGCGCATTACCGATTGCAATCACCGATCCTTCGAGGTGCGATCGCCATAATTCTAAAGCTGCCGCCGACCTTGTAGTACCCAGACGCTGTGCAATTCCTGGCACTTCCGGCTCGTTGAGGGTACAGATAACTTGATTATTTGCAGACAACCGCCGCCTGGTAACGCCATCAGCAACCATCCGGCAATCGCACAGAATTGTAGCTCCTGCTGCTAGTGCTGCCCTTGCGGATTGCACTGCTGTTGGTGAATATCCCAAGTCAGTGACAATATCCGTCATTCCACAGGCATGAATGAGACGCACAGCCACTTTTGCTACATCTGGCGGCAGCACATCTAGGTTTGCTTCTGATCGGATGATTGCAAAAGAATTGCGGTAAATTTCGTTGGCATCTCGGATATAGTCGGGCATTCGATTTGGGATTTTAGATTTTGGAATGAAAATCGAAAGGCTTAGATTGCCGACTTCTCTAGAAAGTTGGGAATCTTGTTATTTACAAATGATTTAGGAATAATATTAAATAACTGCTGTAATTGGGCGATCGCATATCGATTAGCAAATTCCCCAAAGGACTCATCAGAATTTAGGCGTTGAATTTTATATACATCTAGCATCCGCTCTATTAATGTCGGTAGTTCGGCAAAAGTTACATTTTGATATAGTTCACGTCCGAATTTCTCCTTACTGTCACCAACATAAACGTGATAGCCCTCCACAGTTCCATTGTCACCCTTAATGCTGACACCAAGCAGAGTAATATCACTCTTGCTATGCTGGGCGCAGGATTTTTCGCAGCCGCTAAAGTGGATATTAACTGGGCAATCCAGAGTGAGGCGAGTTTCAAGATACTCTCCTAATGCCAAGGCATGACTTTTAGTGTCCGTGGCAGAAGCGGCACAACCTTTTTTGCCAGAACACGCAACTAATGCACTCTTGATGTTGGTTGCTGAGGCATTTAATCCTAAGAAAGCAATTTCTCGCAGGACATCACCAACCCATTGCTGAGGAATATCTGTTATCAGCAGATTTTGCCAGGGGGTTAATCGAAGAGTGCCGCTACCGTATTTCGTTGCTAAATCTGCTAAATTCCGCATCTGGTTACTCTCCAATCGTCCAAGGGGTAAGACGACACCAAGATAAAATAAGCCTTTCTGACGTTGGGGATGGATGCCAATATGCTGATACTTTCCTTCTCCTTGCAAAAAAGTAGAGAATTCCTCCCCCTTTCCTAATAGGTTGGGGCTTAGGTCACTACATAAAAGAGAAAAAGGTAGACGCTGCTGAACTTCCTGGAGATAATTTTCATCACCTAAAGTATTCAATAACTCTAAGAGACGTAGCCGACGCTTACTTGTAGTATTACTATGAGCTAGATAGACCTCTGCCAAAGCTGCCAAGACGGGCAAACATTTCTCTGGTGGTAACAAAATTCCCATATCGCTGGGCGGTTGCCTCTTTGCGCCGACACTGAGATAAAGGCGGAAGTAAACATTACCGTCAACTAAGACAGCAGCAAATAGGATATCATTCAAGCGATCGCACACCCGAATTATCCCACCACCATCAAAGCAAACGCTAAATTTTGCCGACAGTTCCGAAAGCGCCGGATGTCGAGCAATATAATTATCCCAATCTTGGACAAAAGGGCGGGTGTCGATTAATTCTAGCGGGTCGATACCAGCAGTTGGGCTGGTCATAATATTAC
Source organism: Nostoc sp. FACHB-888 (assembly GCF_014696655.1). Lineage (NCBI taxonomy): Bacteria > Bacillati > Cyanobacteriota > Cyanophyceae > Nostocales > Nostocaceae > Nostoc > Nostoc sp. FACHB-888. Next base: position 56,986 of record NZ_JACJQM010000025.1, read on the forward strand.
GGATCTGGTCTACAACAGGATTACGAGAACCTAGTCCCATATCCTGTAGATGTTTCAGAACCTCAACATTTATCCCCGTGCGGATTTCACGGACTTGTAGATTAGCTCGATTAGTCACATCTACATAGCCGCCACCGTGCTGTTCTGCTATATCTGCGATCGCACGGCACTGCTGACTACTAATAATTCCACCTGGTATTCTAATGCGAGATAATATACCATCGGCGGCGGGTGTAGCATAAAACAAGCCAGGACAAGTGGCAAATTCAGAAATCAAACTTGGAACTCCTTCCCCGTGCAACGCAGGGAGTAGATGGTGAGTGTGTCTTCTCTGACATCTTGAGAGTTGGCATTCTGACTTGGGTGATCCCATCACAGCTGCGGCACAGTCCCGGAATTTCACCGGAGTTTCCCAACTCCAAGCTTTAGTAATTTAGCACGAGAGCGTAGTCAGAATATTTAATGCTTCATATTTTGAATCAACTTATCCGCGCCTCAAGACGTGAGTTCAACAACTTACTTATGTAGTAACCGCCCAATTAGTTTAATAAAAAGAATTCTCCCTGGTTTTACTACACAAAACTGTCTTTTTCTGAGTCTGAGGGGGACAAATTTGAACGAAAAACATAATTTTGAGCGACTTTCCAATAGCGCGAGAACCGCTTGAGGTCAATATAGCCATCATAGTCAAAAAATGGTTCTACTTCTAGCACTTCCACTGCTATAGAACCCTCCATTTGATTGCAGATATCATTAAATCGGGGACTGGGACTGTTAGCTGTGATAACTAAATTTGCATCATGTTCTTGAGCAAAAGCTAAAATTTCTTGTGCCACATCGCCACGACGGATAACAACGGGTAAATCCAGCAAGCATTCGTAGATAAAAGCGATGCGTTTGAGACTTAGTTGCCATTCCTTTATCAATGCCTCATCCCAAACCCAGATAGCTGGCGCATCGGGATATTTTTGTAGTACAGGGTTGTATGGACTGAGGCAATCTCCATGTATCCAAACAATTGGTTTATTCATCTTTTTTGGTCTTTTACCTTACTCTTTCCACGCTGCCAACTTTGGCTATTGGCTTGTTTGCTAAATTCCCCTTTAGGAAAAAGTCGCTGTTCTAATTCTTCATAGCTGCCTTCAAAATCACAATGACCGTAAAGCGGACATTTCTGGCAATAAATGCCTTTGGTGTAACGTTCTAAATTTTCACGGTTGAAAAAATACGGTTTCTGACTAAAGGTGCTAGCAACCCATTGCCATGACATATTATTACTAGCAGGATCTCCATCTAAAAGGTGTTCGAGAAACCATTTGGCTCCTGCTTGCCAACGAATACGCAGCCAATGGACAATGTAAGCTGCTAGCCACATTCGGGCGTGGTTATGTAGATAGCCAGTTTCTTTCAAGTCACGGCTAAAACTGTCGATGCAAACTCTACCTGTGGTTCCTTGTCTGATATCTTGCGGCAATTCGGGTGCATATTCAGCCACAGTGTAACCAGTTTTGTACTCTTCCTGGTCTTTCCAGATTCCATCTCCTAACTTGACATATAACCTTTGCCAGTAGTCGCGCCAGCCTAATTCGTTAATTAATTTCGTAGCATCATTTTGGTGCTGTACCCGTTCAAGGACATAATCTCGAATTTCTCGCAAACTCAAAACGCCATAGCGAATGTAAGGTGAAAGTCGCGTGACTGCACCTGCAAAAAAATTTCGTGTTTGCGCGTAGCTTACTGCATCGATTTTTTGCAGTACTTTTTGTGCCGCTTTGCGTCCCCCCACGGTTTCACTGATGTGGCGATCGCGTTGCGCCGCATCTGGGAATTGTTCGCGGAGGTATGCTACCAACTGATCGCGGTTGGTAAATTCGCGTTGCATATCTTTAGACATTGTAAGCAAATATAAATGGGTGGGTAGGCATAGCCTGCCGCAGGCATCGCTCAATATATGTACAATTCTAAAGCGATTCCAATCTCTCACACACCCATCATGAGCAACATTCCCCAAGTCGGACAACCAGCACCAGATTTCTCCACTCCTGACCAAAATGGCAATTCAGTCACTCTCGACGACCTCAGCAGTCAATGGGTTATTCTCTACTTCTACCCCAAAGATGACACACCCGGTTGTACCACCGAAGCGAAAGATTTCACCGAGTTGTATCAAGACTTCAGCGCACTAGGAGCGAAAATCTTAGGCGTGAGTCCCGATTTGGGTAAGTCCCATTGTAAATTTATCAGCAAACATAACTTGTCAATCACCCTCTTGAGTGACCCAGAACATATTTTGACAGAAGCCTATGGTGCTTGGCGCTTAAAAAAATTTATGGGCAAAGAATATATGGGTGTTGCTCGTTCAACTTTTTTAATTTCACCTGATAAAATTATTGTCTATGCTTGGCCGAATGTGAAAACCAAAGGTCATGCTCTGGCAGTTTTAACTAAATTACGGGAATTAGCAGCTATATGAAAGACTAGTTGCTGCTGCGTGTTTTTTTTGCTATAACCTTGCGATTAAGTATTTGAATTCATAGAATTGAGTTCACATGTCTAGGAGGTTCGTATGGATTCTAATTCAAGGTTAGAGTATCTCTATAAAGAGTATGTTCGATTAAGTGAGAAAGCTGAAGAATATATCAAAAGTGCCTTTGAAGATTTGAAGTTAATGGGAGTAATTGTTGCAACTATAGCTCTTTGGAAACCAATTGTAGATGCAATCGTCTTAGCAAACCCAAAGATTGATCAAAGTGGAATTCTATTTTTAGGTTTTTTGAGTTTATTACTAGTTGTTGCAATCATTGGATTCTGGAACCTAATTAAGCAATCTTTCATTATTTTATTTGCAGATAATCTCTAGGGCTATGAGGAAGAAATTAGGAAGCAGCTAAACGAAGCAGATTATTCCAAGGTTTTTAATTTTAATCTTGAAAAAGAAACTAAACTAATCGAAAGTTATCGAACTACCTTCGCTGCTTTCATAATAGTTTTTGCAATTGCAACTACTTTCATTCCGTTTGTAATCTTGTTTTACACTAATACTTTTTATGCATTTGTTTATATATTATTGTCATTAACAATATTTTGATCTTACTTTCAAGTACTCAAGAAATCAACTAGGAAGTATTTTTCCATAAAAAAGTAGATTGAGAGAGGGTTAATACAAAAATGCTACTCTGGTCATTAAATTTATCTGGAAACTGTTAATGCTATCATTGAAGTAAGAAATTAAACTTTTCGCCAGTTAAAACTAATATGGTTCAAGTCATTCAAGCTCATAATGTCAGCCATGCTGATTTAGAAGCAAGATTTGGTCTGCAACAAACTGAAAGTGAGGATTTTTTTACAGAGTGGTTCGATACTTTACCGGAAATTACAGATTTAGAAAAGCAAGATTTAGACAAAATAAAACTTCATTTCCTCCGCTTAGTCAAGCGTCCTCCTTTGTCAGAAGAAACGGTAAAATTAGTACTTTTATCTCCTTTACTCAATTTAGCTGGATTTTATGATGAGCCTTTTTATATGAGAGGTGAGGAATCAATAGAAATTTCTGCGGAAGATGAAGGAGAAATCATTAGAGGTAGAATTGATGTTTTAGTTATTCAAGAACAATTCTGGTTGTTAGTAATTGAATCTAAAAGGTCTAGCTTTTCTCTTTTAGAAGCCGTACCTCAAGCACTTGTTTATATGTTGGCTAATCCTAGTCAAGACAAACCTACTTTTGGATTAGTAACAAATGGTAGTGATTTTATTTTCCTGAAACTTGCTAAAGAGAATCAGCCAAAGTATGCTATGTCTGACCAATTTACACTTTTAAAACGAGAAAGTGAACTGTATCAGGTTCTGAGTGTATTAAAAAATTTGAGTCAAAGTTTGAGTTAATAATTATGTCTATTCGTCCTATATACCTTGATTGCCACGCTACTACAGCCCTAGATGAACGGGTATTAGCAGCAATGCTCCCCTACTTCACAGAAAAGTTTGGCAACCCATCTAGTATCGGTCATGTTTACGGTTGGGAAGCAGAAGCTGCTGTTAAGCAAACGCGAGAGATTTTAGCAGGAGCAATTAACGCCACTCCTGAAGAAATTGTTTTTACCAGTGGTGCGACAGAAGCGAATAATTTAGCTATTAAAGGTGTTGCTGAAGCTTATTTTAAAAAAGGTCAGCATATTATTACTGTTGCCACTGAACATAGTGCAGTAATTGACCCTTGTAATTATTTAAAAACTCTCGGTTTTGAAATTACTATTTTACCAGTTAAAAAAGATGGATTGATTGATTTAAGTGAGTTAAAAAAAGCTTTCCGTCCTGAGACGATTTTGGTGTCGGTAATGGCTGCAAATAATGAAATTGGTGTGTTGCAGCCATTAGCAGAAATTGGGGAAATGTGCCATGCTTACAACATCATTTTCCACACCGATGCAGCCCAAGCTATTGGTAAAATTCCCCTAGATGTGCAAGCGATGAAAATTGACTTGATGTCGCTAACCGCACACAAAGTATATGGCCCAAAGGGAATTGGGGCGCTGTACGTCCGCAGGTGTAACCCCAGAGTGCAACTAGCTCCCCAGCAGCACGGTGGCGGACATGAACGAGGGATGCGATCTGGGACATTGTATACACCGCAAATTGTCGGCTTTGGGAAGGCTGTAGAAATGGCCTTGGCTGAACAAGCAACAGAAAACCAACGCCTTACCCAGTTAAGGCAAAGCTTGTGGGAACAGCTTTCCCAAATTGAAGGAATTCATCTCAACGGACACGCTCAAGAGCGATTGGCGGGAAACTTGAATATCAGCGTTGAGGGTGTGGATGGAGCTGCACTTTTGCTAGGATTGCAGCCAGTAATGGCGATTTCTTCTGGTTCTGCTTGCTCATCAACAAGTACAGCACCCTCCCATGTTCTGACAGCACTGGGAAACCCCCAACAGCTAGCTTATGCCTCAGTGCGGTTTGGGATTGGACGGTTTAATACCCAAGAGGAAATTGATATTGTGGCGAAACATGCGATCGCTACTATTCAAAGCTTACGCAAAACCTCTTTTATGGATTCTCGCGCACGAAAGCGCCAATCTGATCTAGCTCCTGCTGATTAAGGCGAAATTCCCCAGCAGGGATGATTCCTTCCACCTGCTTGGGATTGCGTGCGCCAACGATCGCACCTGTCACCGCCGGATTATTTAAAGTCCAAGCGATCGCTACTTCACCGGGGGAGCGATGGTGTTGCTCACCAATATGCTGCAACACCTCCACCAACTTCAGGTTACGAGATAGACGTGGCTCCTGAAATTCACTGCTATTCCTGCGCCAATCATCATCTGGTAAATTGGCAACCCGCTCAGATGTCATCTTTCCTGTAAGCAAGCCAGATTGCATAGGTGAATAAACAATCACACCTATGTTGTTTTCCTGACAAAAAGGCAAAATTTCGTTTTCGACATCGCGCTTAACCAGTGAATAAGGCGGTTGCAATGAGGTAACTGGTGCAATCTTTTGGATACGTTTCAACTGTTCTACGTTGAAGTTTGAAACCCCGATATAACGAACCTTGCCCTCATCCTTGAGCTTGGCAAGAGTCGTCCAGCCTTCTTCAATTTCTGACTCTGGGTTAGGCCAATGGATTTGGTAGAGATCAATGGTTTCAATGTCAAGTCGGCGCAAACTGGCTTCAACTTCTCGCCGCACAGAATCCGCTTTCAGGCTGCGACCAATTTCGCGCTTTTCATCCCAGATCATTGAACATTTAGTGAAAATGTAGGGGCGATTAGATCGACCTTTGAGGGACTTGGCAACAACTTCCTCCGAATGTCCCAGACCATAGATAGCTGCTGTGTCAATCCAATTAACGCCCAGATCCAGAGCGCGAGCGATCGCTTCAATCGATTCCTGGTCATCCTGCGCTCCCCAACCAAAAGCCCATCCACTTCCACCGATCGCCCAGGCTCCAAAGCCAATTGGGGTAATGTGAAGCTCCGAATTACCGAGCTGTTTGGTTTGCATATTTATATATCTCCAAGAATTTTTGAGTCAATTGTTAGTTTAGGTTGCAAATATTTTCTCAACCGCTATCTGAAGTGTGAATGACTACTGGAAAAAACACAACAGCAAATCACTACTTATGTAGGATTACTAAATCCTGAAGCTTGTGTTGATACATACTACTTATATATTAATACAGCACGGCGTAAATCCAGCTACTATCTCCATTAACAAGTGACTCAAATCCCTTGTCTTCCGGCACAGTGTATTAGGCTTGCTCGAAGATAGAACAGTTGTCAGTGTTTATCAAAATAGAGAAGTAATATGTCAGAAGATTTAAAAGGCAAAGTTGCGCTAATCACTGGTGCAAACAAAGGTATCGGGTATGAGATTGCATGCCAACTAGGTTCTAGAGGCGCTACTGTTCTTGTTGGTGCAAGAGATATAAAACGTGGTGAAGAAGCGGCGAATAAACTTCGTTTAAATGAAATCGATGCCCGATCAGTTCAACTTGATGTCACCAGCCAAAAAACAATCGATTCTGCGGCTAAACAAATTGAGAGCCAATTTGGAAAACTTGATATCCTTGTGAACAATGCTGGGATAATAAGTGATGGCGATCGCCTTCCACCGAGTCAAGTTGATATTGAAACACTGCGACACACTTATGAAACCAATGTATTTGGAGTGTTTGCAGTTACAAAAGCGATGCTGCCACTCTTAAAGAAGTCAACAGCAGGGCGAATAGTTAATTTATCAAGTGGTTTAGGTTCTCTGACTCAGAACTCTGATCCAAATTATGATTTCGCTGATTTTAAGCTTCTTGCATATAACTCATCAAAGACAGCAGTAAATGCACTCACAGTTATATTGGCTGCTGAACTTAAAGATACCCCAATTAAAATCAATGCTGCTGACCCAGGTTTCACAGCAACAGACATTAATAAATACCAAGGACACCGTACTGTTGAGCAAGGAGCGATCGCAGTAGTGAGACTTGCCACTCTACCTGATGATGGTTCTAGCGGAGGGTTTTTTGATGAGGATGGTGTGGTTCCCTGGTAGGAAGTACTACGGTGTACACACAAGTCTTGTCGCAGCCATATCATTAATAAATCTTGCACTACGTTTCTATCCCACCTCGGAATGAATTCCGAGTCTCATCGCTGAAGTCCACTTAAGTGGACTAAATTGATCGTTGAGTCCACTTAAGTGGACTTGGGCTATTAGCCCTGAACTTTAGTTCTGGGCGGGATGTCGATAAGTATGACAGTTTAACTCTGATAAAAATGTGGGTAAAAGAATTGAAACCTATGTGGACAGTACTTGTGTGTACACCGTAGGGTAGGAAGTAAGGGGGCATGAGGCATTGAACAGGAATTAAAAAACTCGATTCATCCACCTTTTATCTCCGTTAACGAGCCTTTGAACTGGATGAATCCACCTTTTATCTCCGTTCTTCATCCAGCTTGTCCTCTTTTCCCCACTCCCCACTCAATATGGATTTGAATCAATCCGTCCCCTTTTGACACTCCTGAGATAATACCCAGAGGTTGGTCTGTTTCTCAAATTAAAGGTGTCGCCACTGCGAACTTTCCAAATTTTGTAATTAGAAAAGGTCAAAGGCGATCGCGGTTCGCATACTTCCGGAATATGATTGCCAAGTACAAAGTACGCCGCACCCCTACCCATAACTTTTACCAAGCCGTTTTTATCTACAAGAACCGATGTACTTTCACTAACCGCTATGCCTAAAACACTGCTAGATACACCATCCTTAATTTGACGGGCAATGAAAGCCATAATTCGACCCATTCTTTCCCGCCTGTCGAAGTGTGTATCTACAATGGTTCCCTTTAAATTACTCCAATTGAAAAAGTTGTAAGTAAAAGTAATGTCCCGGTAGGGATCTTCGAGTGCATCTCTAGTTTCAATGCCTTTTTCGGAAGAAGCGCAAGCATCATACACACAATCACTTTGGATCATCGCACCTGCACTAGTGCCACCAATCCCACCTCCCTTAAGATAAACTGACTTAACAGCAGCCTCAAGCTTGGTATCTTTCCAGTTGCGGATGTATTGACATTGGTCGCCGCCAGCAAAGAAAATCACATCAGCGTTTCTGACTTTTTCATAAATCTCAGCTTTGTTTGCGTCTTTTCTATTGTTAATCAGAAGAGTTTCCACAAAGTTTACGCCCTTCATGGCATAAATTAGCCGATTGTAATCGTGATTACCATTCGTGCGGAGAACTACAACATTAACTCTAGTGCCAGAGTTACTACCTCCCCGAACTTGGTTGATCATCCACTGGATAGCATCATCGACATCGGGGCCACCCCCACCTAAGCTAAGGACTGGGCCTGCTAAGGATGGTCTAGCATTGTCGAAAGAGGGAGAGGGGGAGGGGCGGACATCAACAGTGTCACCCAGGAAGTAGCGTTTCCAGCTTTCAATAAAACGGTTTATTAGGAGGGTTCCCATCTTCAACAACTTGATTCCTGTACTTTTCAAGCGCCTTGCTATGCTTGGGAATGCCTTTGTCATACTAAGCTTCTGGAGCAAACTGCAATTATTGCTAGGCTGTTACGCGCTTTAATTGCTTATTTATCCGTGAAATTCGTCCTTTGTCATTAGTCATTATCAAGAAAGGCAGAGGGCAGGAGGCAGGAGGAATACTGTTTTCTGCTCTCTGCCCCTAACCAAAGGGAACAAGGGTTTAAGACCTCCACCAAATTTAAAATTTGGTGGTCCCAATTTAGGAGGGGTTTGAATCCCTCCTAAATTGAACCTTCTGCCTTGTCTACGACACGCTGCGCGATCTGTCCTCTGCCTCCTGCCTTCTTCAATAGTTGTCCTTTGTAAATAATAATCAATAACAAATGACAGCTTTAACGAAAAAATATGCAACTTAAACGCGTACTAGCTTAACTCTGGCACTAGATAGGGTAAAATTTCCAGCGTACAGGGCTTGTACTGTTTGTTAACGTCAAATAGCGCAGAGTAATCATTAATTCTCTACACTACTGTGCGAAAATCTCCACATTGGTTGTGGCGTTTAATTCCAGCCAGATGAAATCTAAAATTTACTAGGTATCGGTTGTCACTGTCCAGATATTTCCGTAGTTGCTGGAAATATTTACCCAATGGAATAACTAGAAACGCCGAGCAAATGACCTATTCGTATTCTAGTAATGCTACCAAACTTGCATTAATCATATCCCCCAAACATAAACAGAGAGACTTGTTGATCAGTAGCATTCATTAAAGCGTGGAGATTACCACCTTTTAGCATGGCAAAGTGTCCGGGTTGTAGTGTACGGATTTCAAAGCAGCGTTCTCGCTCTGGCATTTTGCACCAATCACCTACTACCATAAAGCCTTGGCCATCCATCATCAGAAAAACTTCCTGATTATCACGATGGCGATGTAAACCAATCCCACAGCTAGGATTGAGAACGTGCAAATCCATGTAATCTACGGCAAAGAATCGTTCAAAACCGTTGCCATGATTTTTGCTACCAAAAGCGTTGAAGTTCCATGAGTTTAATTGGCGACCCAATTCAGGTTTACTGGAGTAGTTCCCATAATTAGACATCAAATTGCGATACTCCAAAAAGCCAACACCGCCGTGAGGGTTAGGACTGATACCTGTTCCCAAAAAGTGATCCCATCCCCGGAGGATCATGTTGAATTCGTAATGATAGTTTGCCCCATTTTGGGAGTCCCAAATTTTTTCACTAAAATCTGCCCAAGCAAGTTCCACATGGAGGGGTAACACAGGATGCATTGTGTTTGTGGGGGCAACATCAAGTATATAGCGATCGCTTAATACTTCCCGGTTGAAGTCTGCAATGCTGCCATGTACTAAGTCATTACGTACTTGAAGTTCACCGCGATCGAGGGCATTGCGTCCCTTGTCGTCTAGCTGACTTCGCAGATCATTGCCTGGATAACCCCAAAATTCAACTTCATAGCGATCGCTCAGTGGATTATACGGCACCAAAAGCAAAGTAGGAGTTGCTACACCTGCCACTTTAATCCACAGTTTAATTTTTTCTCCTAGTTTATGGTTGGCAGCAACGGATAATTTACTATCAGGGCCCCCACGGTAAGAAACTCGCAAAAACGGCCCTGTCCAGTCTCCTACAGTTACCAAACCTCGAATCAAGAAGGTGTCGGTACTAACAAAGTCCTTGAGATTTTGCTTTTGGAAATCTGTTTTATTGTCCTGCTGAGTCGGGTCGAGAATATTAGCATCATTCCCCTGAGGTCCATATAAAACCAGGGATTCATAGGGAAATAAATACTGGAACTCCCCAGTTAAATAAAAATCACGTTCAGCCGCTAGTTGGGCGCGTTCGAGAAAGTTCAACAACTTCAGCAGCGGATTACCCCGACTATAGTCAGGCGGGGTATTGGGATCAACTTTAAAAACACTGTCAGAATGAAGGATAAACATGGCAAAGGTTAAGATTTAGATTGTGTGATACAAGAAAGCAACGAATTTTAGGGGTTTTGTACCAGGGTTACGAATGCCATGCATCCCACCACTCTTGGTGAAAATAACGCTACCTGGTTTCACCGGGAGTTCTTTAAATTCGCGGCTCCCCAGTCCCATGACTTGACGTTTTACAGTCGGGTATTTGTCTGTTGCGGGATCGTCGCCGGCACGCATATAGGCAATGCCCTCTCCCTCGGTGATGTAATACAATTCTTCCGTACCAATATGTTGGTGAGTGCCTTCCACTGTGCCGGGAGGAATTGTTACTTCGTGGAAGAAGATGTTGGAACCGCCTAGTTCTCGTTGAACAAGCCAGCGCATATCAATAATGTTGTTGTCTGCTCGATCTGGATTGTCGCCATCCATCATGGCATTCCGATAGCGCACAGGCTGAATGTCCGGGGCTTGTAAGAACCAACCGCGTTGGAAGTTGATTAGGTAGTTGAGATCCTCAACGGTATTTTGCTGTGAACTGGGTTCTTGGGTGCGTGGTTCTTGGTGCGATCGCGAATAGTCATTATCCCAACATGCATCAGCATCACTAATTTGGTAGCCAGTGGGTAAATTGCGATCGCTTTCACGAAATGCCAATTCTATCTGCGTCAGCGCTTTGATATCTCGCAAAGCTGGGTTAAATACCTTGACTCGCGTAATCGGCCCATTGCGCCCCATCTGATCCAGAATCTGAAAATCGTGGTAGCTGGTGGCAGGAGCTTCTAGGGTTTCCCAAATCTCCACCTCATAAGCATCAATCCACGGGCAATAGTGCAGCTTTACCCTGGACTCTGCTTTTTTGCTTTCATCTTCTGGTAACAGCCTCACCCAGGCAATCACATCACTCCCGAGCAACCGCTTTTTCTCGCGTACCTGCTCTACTAAACGACCGGATCTGTATTCCAGCCGCAGAAAATTACTGATAAACTTGCCATCGAGATATACTTCTCCCTTCAGGGCATTGATACCTAGGTAGCTGCGAACCTCTCGCACATTGTAACGGTAGCGGGGGCTGCGGGTAGCGTTAAGGTATTCAGCATGGTAAATGCGATCGGGAAAAAAGACGACTTTGAAAATCTCGTTCCACGGATTACTTTGAATATCGTTAAATGCTGGATCCATATAGTTAAAGCCTCTTAAGTAATTCGTCAGCTACCCGAAAAGAATTGGCCTGAATTGTCAAGGTTGGGTTTGCGCCTCCCGAAGTGGGCATAAATGAGCCATCGGTGACATAGAGGTTATCAAAGTCCCAAGCTTTGCAATTGCGGTCTAGCACTGAGTCTTTGCGGTCAGTACCAAACCTTGCTCCTCCAAGAATGTGGTTAGCAATCCGTGCCAAGGCGTTTTCTGCCAGGTATACCCCACCCTGACCTTGAAATTCAAATTTGAATTCACCTGGAATTGTATTACCACCCAGCTTCAAAACCTGGCCACACATTTCAGCCAAGGTATCCATAAGATATCTGTCGTGGCTGTGCCATTCTTTGATGATGTGAGCCACAGGACGACCCCATTTATCTTGAATCGTGGGATGGAGTTCAATCCGATTGGTCTTTAGGGGTACTTGATTGGCCATGAAGCTGACGGATAAACCCCTACCCATGTTGTTGTCCAAAAAGTCCGTTAACCCTTGAGCCGCTAAACTGGTGTTCTCAATAAAGCCTTTCCAAAGAGTGTCTAAATCCCGACTACCGTGGGTACGCCCCAAAGAGATAGGCAAGGCTTGATCGGAAGTATTGTTATAGATTGCTCCACCTGCCCAAAGACCTCTGCTCTTGAGAAAGTCGTCAGTAGCGCAAGCATCGGTTGCCCAATCAGCATCAAGAGCTAAGGTCTTATCGCTACGGGTGGGCATGAGGGCGCTAGCACCTCCAAAACAGTGGGTAAGGAAGTATTTACCCAGTAAATCATTTTGGTTGATGCGTTTGTTAAATTCGGAACTGAGCTGTGCTGACAGCTTCAGCAACCGAATCGATTCAATGGCAGAACAAGCTACGATTACCAACTTTCCTTGAACATACCGGGTTTTACCACTCGGATCGCGGTATGCTACTCGGCTGACTTTCGACCCCTCACTTTCTAGATGGGTGACTACGCAGTTTGTGCGAATTTCAAAGTTTGGTAAATTAGCGATCGGGCTGAGTAAAGATACCCAAGTATTCGATTTCACACCCAAAGGACAGCCAAAGCGATTTACATAACTGGTTTTGAGGGTTTCAGGGTCTTTGGGAACTTTGCGTCCACTCGGTTCATGGTCGCGGGTAATCACCGCTAGAGGTGCGCGGTATGGCTTAATTGGCTTACCATTACCCAATTGTTCACCTAGCTTATCCATACCAAATTTCGCGTAGTTGCTAATTGGGTTAGGTTCTAGAGGCGGTTGATAGCTATCTTTACTAAAAGGCTTGAGCTGATTGTCGGCGGTGCCGTTAAGACCTACAAGGTATTCAGCTTTAACATAGTACGGTTCTAGCTCGTCGTAACTGACAGCCCAATCACGCGCTTCCCTTTGCACATCGTTATTTGGGTCATTCTTCAGGTCTTTACGTCCGGCATTAAAGCTTTGTAGACGTAAATCGGTAGGCGTAAAACGTAGCGAAACACCACCATAAAGTTGAGTACCGCCGCCTACCACTTGAGCTGTATAGCCTTCAATTGTGGCTCTATCTTGTCCATTGGGATCGCGATAGATATGCGGCTCGTCGTTAATATCTGGTTCAACGTGGCTAGAATAAAAGGCTTCGTTCTGATTAGCAACTCCAGGAACGCGGATGCGCTTTTCTGGTCCATCAGCAAACAATTCGTCACGCTTAAAGTCACTTAACCCCTGAGGACTCTGATACTGGGGTCTAAATAGTGGGCCTTTTTCCAGAATCAGCACTGATTTCCCAGCCTTCGCTAAAGTGTAAGCAATAGGGGAACCTCCAGCGCCACTACCAATGATCACTACATCAAATTCAGTTTGCATACATCTTCTCCTGAGAATATCAATTAGCCCCGATAATCGCTGTTAAGTCCAAGGGGTAGTTCTATGGCTTTGCGCCAATCAAATAGAGTTTTGCCGTTCTGATCTCTATATCTTTCTGATAGATAAGCCCAACCTGTTCCTCCCACATTGCCGCCATATTTAGGATGAGAAAAAGCACCTGTAAATGTGTGACGACGCAGTAATTGGAGGAAGAAACGGGGTTCTTGGTATTGTTGATAATTCCAACCGTTGACTTGGTTAGTAGCCATTTCGTTATACAGGTCAATGTATAACTCTTTAGAGACATCTTTAGGTTCAACGTAGGGATTGCGCTGTCTCAATATCCGGTTAATTTGATTTAAACAAATTTTGTAATCAATTAAATGATGGTTTTCTTCTCTAGCTAAAATGTTGTCAATAAAGTTTGCGGCTCCTACGGATTCATCTAGACGATAAGCATAGGCGTATTGTACTTGCTTATCTTGTTTACCCAAAAAATTGTAATGACGTTTCAAAAAGTTTTCCCCTTCTTCAGTTCGGAAAGGCAAAATATGATCTACTAATCGAGCTACGATGTCGAATTCCCAATCTTCAAAGTTTAGTGGTTCAGTACATAATTGGGTAAAAAATCTTGACCATAATTGCCCGTTATCAAGCTGGGCCCGCTGGGGATTTATTGGGTCTATAATCGCCTGCCCATCGATGATAAATTTATAGGTATGAAATTGTGCTTTAGGTACCACAATCGATAAAGCATAATATCCTGTGGCTTCCCCGATAAAGTTGACAGGCTTGAGTGGGATTGGCTCATAAAGGTTGGCGAAAGTCCCGATTACAGCAACATTTTTTGGCGGTGTTGCTCCTTGTTGCTGATATACGAAAGTTACTACATTGGAAGAATAACTTTTAACAAAATCTTTGCCATCGCTGTAATTATCGATAATTGGAAATCGCCAAGGTTCCGCAATGCGAGAGCGTGGATCATCGTCAGTTAATTGCCCAAAGTTATGACGAGGATCTTTATTATCTCTAGCGATAAATTTAGTGCAGTGGTTTAGTACATACTGGTCGTCTGTGTTTAAAATTTCAACAGCCATGAATTTTTCTCCTGGTAGATATCTATCGACCAAATCAAGTCAGAAGGAATCGCAGCAATCAGCATTTTGGAATCAATCCAAGTTAGCTTTGCCGGACTACACAAAAAAGTGGTGTTTATTGGAACAATAATAACTTTAACCTTTCCGGAAAACTAACTAATGATTTCCGAAAAAATGATTAAATTTCATCCGTGGTGTTCTGGATTAGGCACGAGGATAATTTTACCAAATGCCTGTTTTGCCTCAATTCGCTCGTGAGCAAAACTTGCTTCTTGTAGGGGCAAAACGGAGTCAATCACAGGTTGAAATATTCCCTGGGCGAAGTGTTGCAAAATTTGGTCAAAATCTTGCGGTTGAATCAGAGCAAATGAACCGTGAATGCTGGCATTTTTCATCAGTAGATCCATGACATTAATTTCTGCCACATCACCACTGAGAGTCCCAGCACAAACAATCCGCCCTTTTTTTGCCAGCATACTAATAGACGATCGCAATGTTGTACGTCCTACTAAGTCAAGAATGAGAGTGGCACCTTGCCCCTCGGTTATCTTGATTACCTGCTCTACTAAATCAGGAGAGTGGCGATCAAGGATAAAATCGGCTCCTAGTTGGTATAGTTGCTCTGTCTTGTTCTTGTCACTGATGGCAATCACTTGGGCATTTTGCCAACGGGCAATTTGAATTGCAGAGGTTCCCACTCCACTGGATGCTGCATGGATCACAATTCGCTCAACTGGCGCGATCGCCCCGTTATAAAATAGGGCAATCCAAGCAGTTGTGAAAGCTAAACCAATACTCGCCGCTCCAATGTAACTCAGTTGATCGGGAATGTCGTGTAATTGCTTAACTGGTAGCGTGGTGTATTCCGCATAAGCACCATTTCTTTCTCTTCCCAGGGCTTCAAAAGTGGCAACAATGCGATCGCCTATTTGCCAATCTGTTACCCCTGCACCCAATTCCACGATTTCCCCTGCTACATCCATACCCAAAATATGGGGGAGACTTTTTTGAATGAAAAACTGTCCTGAGCGGTGAAATATATCTGTGTGATTTACTGTAGCAGCATGAACCTTGACTAATACCTCATTGGCCATGGGTATCGGGGTAGGAAAGGTTTCGTAGTGCAGTACTTCTGCACCTCCTGTTTCATGCATGACGATCGCTTTCATGAGTGTACTCCCATATATCATGACCAAGCCATTATTTTATTGAGAAAGAATCAAGACGCTATAAGGGCCAATGCCAACATTGGCACGGAAGGGCATACCATCGGAATCATTGGGATTGCTCCGATCTGCAAAGGTGTCATAACCAGAATGGTTGCCAAAATCTGGGCTGTAACCATTCCAGTCGCTATTAAACCTTACCCACCAAGTTCCGTCTCTAGGAAAGCCCAGGCTATAGCGATCGTAGGAGCGATCAATGACAACTACATCATCCCCTGCCCCGCTGTTATCCCAACGATGGAAGGCTATAACCGGAATGGCACTAAGAAAAGCTCTAAGCTATGTGCAATAAGAGCTATAGCTTGAAATGCCGGACGAGCAGTAATGGCATAGGCAGGCGATCGCTAATGGAGGAATGATGTACAGTTGTCCAAAAGTTTTTGGAGGTAGAAAAAGCTTACTCGCCCGTGAAATACTATAGCAATCCTAAATCAGTTGTGAGAAAATCCTTGGTTACAAGCCAAAAGATTGATTCGAGAATTTTATTTTTTCTGTAATTCTTTTTCTGTTGTCAAGAGCTTATTTGAATTATCTGTACATTGTCAAATATTTGACTTCCCTAAGCTCTATGAATCTGGTATTTTCTTATGAATCATTTAGGATTGCTATATTATATGCAGCTTCATATAAAATTGGTATTAGGACTCTCTGAGACTGTAATTAAATCCCATCCTAACTATCAAAAACTACGATCTTACGGCGTTATTACTGTTTAATTTTGTCCGAAGTATTGCTCAAGATATCTTTGACAATCTTGGGAAATGAATTTATAATCACTATCAAATAGATATACTTTAATCTTCCGCCCAAAATTTAACATATTTTGGGCTGTTTTTATCGGATTTTTCTTAACATTCAATACTTTTCTGCGAGTATCTGTAGATGGGGCAGAAAGCCCACTTTATAAGAACAAAGCAGGGGTATACGATTCTTCACAGGTTATTATTTCATGAATTCGACTAACTTAAGTCAAGATTGGTATGAATTAAACCAGCGCTACCTATCAGCAGCCTTAGCTTTAGTACGCGACGCCATAGAAAAATATATTATTAAAATACAAAATCAAACTGATAATAAACACTCATCTCAACAGTCTCAACATTATGAAGATTTACAACAAGCGGCTCTGTCAATGCCTTCACCATCAGCATTAGAGCGAATATGTAAAATTTTTGCTTTGTCAGAGTTTGAGCGCGATGTACTACTGTTGTGTGCATGTATGGAGTTCAACGGTGATTTTGCTTCTTTATGTGCAGCAGCGCAATCCGACACACAGCGAGCTTTTCCAACATTTAGTTTAGCGTTAGCGGCATTGCCTAACGCTCATTGGGATGCAACAGCTCCAAATTCACCTTTACGTCGATGGCGGCTAATAGAAGTGGCAGAAGGTAGAGCATTGACTCTTTCTCCTCTACGAATCGATGAACGGATTTTGCACTATCTTGTTGGCAACCGCTATTTAGATGAAAGACTAGCGGGGATAGTAGAGTCATTACCAGAAACAGGAGAATTAGTACCATCGCACCAAAAACAAGCAGAAACAATTGCAGCAGTTTGGTCACAAATATCAACAACAACTGTGTTGCCTGTAGTTCAGTTGTGCGGTAGCGAACCAACCAGTAAAAAAGCAATTGCTACCAAGGTTTGTAAAATTCTCAATGCTAGTTTGTGTGTAATTCCTGCTCGAGTAATGGCATCTGTACCAAGCGAACTGGAAAATTTTATCCGATTGTGGGAGCGCGAAGCTGTATTGAGTGGAAGTGCGTTATTACTAGATTGCGACAGAATCGAAATGACAGATTCTGCCCGTGTTACTGCGATTGAGCGTTTAATCGAGCGAGTCAATGGCTTTTTGTTTGTAGCTAGTCGAGAAAGAATACCTTTTCTGCAACGTCCAGTAGTAAGTTTTGACGTTCACAAACCCACTATCGAAGAACAAAGTATACTCTGGCAAAGTCACTTGGTGGAACTAGCGCCACAATTAAATGGGCAAGTCAAAATATTAGTAAGTCAGTTCAACCTGAATCCCTTGACAATTCGTGCAGCTTGTGCACAGGTAGCAGGTAACTTTAATCAGGGACAAGAAAAAGATTTAGGTAAAATTTTGTGGAATGCTTGCCGAACCCAAGCGCGCCCTCGCATGGAAGAACTAGCACAGCGTATTATTCCCACAGCTGATTGGGAGGATTTGGTTATACAATCAACACAAAAGCAAGTTATACGTGAAATTGCTGCACAAGTACGACAAAAATATACCGTTTACCAAACTTGGGGATTTGCTGGTAAAAGCTCACGGGGACTGGGAATCAGCGCTTTATTTGCAGGTACTAGTGGTACAGGTAAGACTTTGGCAGCAGAAGTTTTAGCGCAGGAGTTGCAGCTTGATTTATACCGTATAGATTTATCATCAGTAATCAGTAAATATATTGGTGAAACCGAAAAAAATCTACGCTCTTGTTTTGATGCAGCAGAAGAAGGTGGTGCTATTCTTTTATTCGACGAAGCTGACGCATTGTTTGGTAAGCGTTCTGATGTCAAAGACAGTCATGACCGCTATGCTAATGTGGAAGTGAGTTATTTATTACAACGTATGGAGTCTTATCCAGGTTTGGCAATTTTAACAACAAACCTCAAAAGCTCATTAGATGTAGCTTTTATGCGGCGTCTGCGGTTTGTAGTTCAATTTCCCTTCCCTGATACTACTCAACGCGCAGAAATTTGGCGCCGGATTTTCCCGTCGCATACCCCAACCGAAGGTTTAGAATTCACGAAATTATCTCAATTGAATGTAGCAGGTGGCAACATTCGCAATATAGCCTTAAACGCAGCATTTCTAGCAGCCGAAAGTAGCGAAACAGTACAAATGAAACACATCTTAAGTGCAACGCGCGCAGAATATGCGAAATTAGAAAAATCCTTAACTGAAACAGAAATTAACGGTTGGATTCCTAAATAAAAAACTAGACTAAAGTCTAAAGATTTTTAGTAATAGATTATGAAATAATAACAGAAATACCGCCATTATAATAGCGAGATTGGCGATGAAAGAACGACAAAAAAACCATAACCAAGATGATTCATCTGCATTTGAACATGTTCAAATGCAGTCACGCACATCGAGCAGCCAGTCTCAGAAACACTCCCAGGCATCTACCACCCAAACGCCTGATGAGCAATCATTTCAGCAGCATCAATTAGAAGCTCAAAAGCTGCAAGTAAAAGGAAAGCATGCCACCCTGACACCAGGGGAACAGCAACAACTGACTACTTTGCAGACGAAAATGAACGATGCTCTACAAACAAAAGAAGAAAATTCTTCACTTGGTCACAACTTAGCGAATATTTCCATCAATCGTCCTGGCACATTAAAAGAGAAGCAACCCATAAACAAAAAAGAGGAGTTGGAACAAAATTCCGAAGACGACGTTTTACAAATGATGCCAGATACCCAGGATAAAGCGTCAGCCAGCGCGAGTAAAGAATTATCAGAACAGAAGCAAGGAGCAAATAGAAATAAATTTAAGCAAGATTATCCACTAGTACAAGAACTAGTAGATAAGATTGACCCCGCACAACCGCACGAGAAAATACTAGAACAGCTATTTAATAATTTTCAAAAAATTAATTTTATTTATACAGCGCAATACAAAAAACCTGAAACTTTACTAAAAGGGGCTAAAGAAGGAGACTGTAAGACTTTAACAGAGACTTTTCAAACTGTTGCAAAAGAGTATTTTGGTATTACAAATATAACGATTGGAGAAATTAAGGAACCTTTTGTGAGCGAAGCCGGAAAAACTCCGCATAAAGGTAAAGAACCCAATTGTGATTTTGACGGCAGCAAGAAAGGGTGGTTCTTCCAAAATCATTATTGGGCTGTGTGGAATAACAAGGTTTACGATGTATTATTCCTTAGCCATAAAGCGCCAGAAATTGACAAAGCCAAGCAAAAAGACCCTCTCAAATCAATGTTGATGCCTGAAGGAGAGTATTACGAAACAGAAAAAGGAAAGGTTGTCTATCCGGTTGGAGTCAGATATTCTACTGTTCAACTGAGCGTATTTCAGAAAGCGCAAAACTTCATGAAAAACCTCAGCGGTAGTTTAGCAAGACAAGGAAGTGAAATAGCTCGTTCGATTAAATCATTTTTGACTCGAGGATCGAGAGACGATAGTGGTCTTGATAGTTTATTAGGTGGGTTAAAAAAACAAGCTGCTCCAGGGGAAAATGAATAGAAGTTTCGTAGTAAGGGCTTTAGCCCTTATTTAATTTATATAAGGGCTTCAGCCCTTACTACAAACAAAGGGGACATAAAGATGAGTAACCGTATAACACCCCAACGCAAGAAAGCTGCAACCTCAAGTTTTGCAGCAACATCGGTGTCCTCATCAACAACTCCCACTATTAGGGCGGCCGCATCATGTCAATAAAAACAGCATATTCTCAATAGATGTAAAACTAATCTCATTAAGGCTTGTTTATTGACAAAAATTTGGCGATCGCTTTGAGGCTTGGAAAATAAATCAAACGAGAAATGCTGAGTTTTTCGTTGCTTCTTAACCTTGGTTGTGATCAGGAGTAATTTAGATGCGGCCGCCCTGCTCCCACTATAGCTTCTCCTACACGCAGTTTTGGTATACAATCAGAACCTGCTTTGTCAGAAAAAAGCCAGGATAAGAGCGATTTACAAGAAGAACAAGCTACAAATGAACCATCGGAATTTTTAACCCAATCGCCGCTTCACGATATCAGCCGCATTTCGCTACGTCCCCAAGCTAAAGTCATCGTTAATCAGCCAGGAGACTTTTACGAACAAGAAGCCGACATGGTCGCACAAAACGTGATGCGAATGTCAGTGCCACAACAGCCATCCACTTCTGGGCAGCCAATTACTCGAGGCGTTTTACAACGCCAGACAAATAACAATAATGACAATGGCTTTGAAGTCAACAGTCATTTTGAAAATCGATTGAAAAATAGCCAAGGAAGAGGTGGTAATTTACCGAGCGAAGTACAAAGCTTCATGGGACCTCGATTTGGTATTGATTTCAGCAATGTGCGGGTGCATACGGATAACTCATCGGTACAGATGAACCGAGAATTAGGAGCGTAAGCATTTACCCGTGGTAGCGATATTTACTTTGGCTCCGGAACATCTCCAGCAAAAGATGAGTTAACGGCTCACGAATTAACTCATGTAGTACAGCAAACCGGAGGTAAACAGCTAAACCGACAAATCATGCGCCGACAAGTGCCTGAACTTGAAGATAAAATTGATACCCCAACCACAGAAGACCAAGAAAAAACTCAACAGACACCAAATCAAAAGCAACAACCATTACAAGAAACAGGAACCGAAAAGCAAAACAATAATAATTTGCTCTCTGAGTCAAAGGGAAAATCAACACAACCGCAGCAACAGCTTGCAGAAAATTCAAATGCAGTAGAAGGTGAACAATCTCCGCAAACACAAGAAAAGAAAAACAAGCCAAAAAATCCCGAACAAGATTTGCAACAAAACAAGCAAGTCAACCAACAAAGTACCGAATTAAAAGAAAATAATGAAATTACTAAAAATTTTCAAGGTAAAGACAATAAGCAAGAAATAAATAATCAGGCTGAAAAAGAAAATCAGCAAGAAATAAATAATGCGGGTGAAAAAGAAAATAACAAGGATGGAGCTAATAGCAGAAGTGATTTGCCGATTAATCACTTAGCTCCTACAGATGCAGTTACTAATAATGTAGGTGTAGAAGGTGCAGGAAAAACTAATCAGATTCCTCAACAAGCAACGGAACTCAATACAGAAGACCCTGGGAAAATAATCGAGCAACTCAAAAATACACCTCCAACCCAGGCTTTTGCTGCTTACGCAGAAGTACAAAACGCATTACCTCAAGCTTTCGAGAAACAAAGGCAACAAGTTCAAACTACCATACCAGAAATTCCCGCGCCTGTCGGTTTATCACCCAATCAAGAAGCTTCACAAAAGGCGCCTTTGAAACTTAAAAAAGCTCCTCAACAAGAGCAACACGACCCGAAACTTCAAAAAGAAAAACCAGATACAGAAAAAGAGCAACACGATCCAAAACCTCAAAAAGAAGAACCAAAATCAGAGGATAAAAAGGGTAAAAAGGGTCAAGAGGATAAAAAGGTAAAAAGGGTGAAGAGGGTGAAGATATCAACACTAGCGCCGGAGATCGCCCAAAAGTTGATATGTCGGGATCGGCTGACCCATTACAAATAGATGCTGAACAAGCGCAGTCAGATCAGCAAGTACAAGAAGCTAAGGGTAAAGCGATGGGTGAAACCGATCGCGATTTTGGCGATAAAAATATCTTTCCAAATCCCAGCAATGAAACCCTTAAAGCAAAGAAAGAATTATCTAAAATTTCTGCCGATAAAAGCAAGGGCGGTGACTTCCCAGTTATTGAACCTGAAGTTGCTAATGGGTTAAATCAAGGTTTAACACCTTATTATCAAGAAAAAATTGCTCCTGAACACGAGAAGTACTCGATAAGCAAACAAAAATTTGATAGTGATTCAGAGAATGCAAAAAAAGATAGTAACAAGCAAATAGCCGACTTAAACCAAGAAACTACACAAAAACAAAAAGAAACTAAAGAACAAGCGCAACAAGAAGTTAACGAAGCGAAACAAGATTGGAAAAAAGAGATAGATAAAACCGATAAAGATTATCAAGACAAAGCAGGCAAAGCCAATAAAGACCAGCGTCAAAAAGTAGAAGACGAGAAGAAGAAAGGCGAAGGTCAAGTTGACCAAGAAATGAAAAAAGCAGAAGAAGAAGAAGCTGCTGCCAAGAAGAAAGAAGCTGATGAAAAAGCTGCTGGCAAGAAAAAAGAAAAGAGTGAAAGAAAATCTGGCTGGGATAAATTTGTTGGATTTTTTAAAGATGCTTGGGATGCAATAAAAGACGCAGTATCAGCTATTTTCGATGCTTTACGTAAAGTAGTAAAAGCAATTTTTGATGCAGTAAAAGCTGTAGTTAATGGTATTATTGACGCGGTTCGCGCCGTTATAGTTGGAATCATCAAAGCTTTTGGAGAAGTTCTCAAGGTAATAGTCAAAGTTGTATTTGCAGCCTTCCCAGAAATTTCTAAAAAGTTCACGGACAAAATTGACCAAGTAGTAAACAAAGCTACAGAAGCTGTTAATAAAGCGGCGGACTTTTTGAAGAAGGCGATTTCAACTGTTTTAGATTTCCTGGCTAAAATTTTAGACAAATTATTAGAGCTAGCACGAGACATAGTTAAAGGAATTATGACCGTGATTGGCATGTTACTCACGGGACAATTTAAAGAATTAATTGAAGGCTTCAGTAATTTAATCAAAGCTGCGAAAACAATGCCTGAGCAATTTGAAACCGCAGCGTTAGAAGAACTACTCGGAGGTGGCGAACTTGACCTAGATAAACCTCTGTCACCAGAAGAACTCGCCCAAGCCGAACAAGCAGGAGTAAATATTCCCCGTCCAAATGCTGAAAACTCTCCTGAGGGTGAACAAGCAGGCAACCAAGAAACTCAAGAATCAGGAGAAATGCCCCAAGCGCCTTGGACAGAGGAAAACGTTGGCGTTGATACAGTCGAAGACAACATGGAACTTTCGCCAGAAATTGCTGAACAACTGACGCAGCAAACCAACGGTGAAGGTGAAGTAATGCTTGCTGAGTCAGGTGATAAAAATCGCTCAATGGATGCGGTTATGTCTGAAACAGGACAGAAACAAACACAAGGAGAGCAACAACCCCAACAAGAACAACAAATTCCCGACGATGGACTCTCACCAAAACAGCGTGCTGATATTAAATGGCAGATGATGAAGCAAGGTATCAAGAAATGGTTCTCTGATAACTGGCCGATTTTACTTGGTGCATTAATCGCTGCTAGTGCTGTAATTATTGCTGCAATCGTCGCTTCTGGAGGCGCTGTTTTAGCTGCACTTCCAATGATTTTAGATATTTTAATGGTCGTGTTTGCAGCAGAAATAATCGCAAGAATTGGAGGATACCTCAGAGATTATTTCTCAAAAGCTTGGCAAGGAGATATTAAAGGTGGTGGTAAGAGTTTAGCAAAAGCACTAGCAGCTGGTGCCATTGAGCTGGCTTTGCTGCTAACTTTTGAAGCTGGAAAATTAGCAACTAAAGGTGCGAAAGCTGCTGGAAAAGGTGCAGGTAAAGTCGCCAAAGGCGCAGGGGATGCTGCCAAAAAAGCTGGTAATGCCGTAGTTAGAGGTTCTAAATACGTTATCAAAAAAGGTAAAGTTCTCTTCAAAGGTATCGGTGGAACAAAAATTGGCAAACAATTTAAGAAACTTGATGACTTAGGTCGGGCGCTACTAGATCGAATGCGGTTTAAAGCATTCCGAATTCTCATTAAAAATCGCCGCTTCCGACTCGAAGGTTTAATTAATCCTTGGGTGTTAATAGCAAGTGGAGAAATAAAACATTTTAATGATAAAGATTTGACTCATGGACCAAATGGAAGTGTTACTACACCAGAAGGAAAACCAGGAACTATTATCACAGAAGGAGGTTCAGCTGGCAAACGACCTGGTTCAGTTCAAAAACTCGAAGAGATTAAAGACATAGCTAAAAGCAACAAAATACCAGAAGAACGACTTTGGAATCTACAACGTGAATTAGATGTAAGTAAATTAGAAAAATTAGATGATGCACAAATACTAAAAGAGCTTCAAAGAGTAGATGCAGAATTTAACAAATTAGCTAAATCTTTGGGCAGCGAGGATATCGTTAAAAAACTAGGGTTAGATTTGAAGCTTCAGGATATTGATAAGTTAATTACGGATTTAGGTGATAATGCCGTTAAGAAACTAAGTCAAGATTTGAAGGGTAGCGAAATTCAAACACTCGTTACAGATTTGGGCAATAATGCCGTTAAGAAACTAAGTCAAGATTTGAAAGGTAACGAGATTCAGGATTTAGTTGCTAAACTAGGTAATCATGAAGTTAAAATACTCGCAAATAATTTAAGTAGTAATCAGGTTAAGCAACTTTTAACCCGAACAAATAGTACATCTGAATTGCAGCAACTACTACACCAAATGGGTGGAGCAAAAGATGCAGCAAAATTGCTACAATTTATAAATCAAGCTGGCCCAGGCCAAAGTGCAAAACTACTTGACATTTTAAACTTAGTTAAAGCTGGTGACCATGCAAGGTTAAACAACTTGCTGAATCTTGCGGGTAGCAATCCTAGTACATTCCAAAGGCTTGCGGATATAACTCTTGCTCTTCCAAAAACTAAACCAACAGTTCCAAATATCGCTCCACCTCCAGCTACTTCTATAATGGGTGGTAATGGAGCTAATATGCAACACTTCATTGATGGACATACATTCCAATATTTAGATATATCTCAGCGGCTTGCCAAACCATCAACTACCCTGTGGCCTCGTAGCACAACTCCCAATGATATAAGCAATTATTTACAGGAAGCAATAAATGAACTAAATAGAACTGGTAGGCTAGGGACAGTAACTCCTGGAAATCCTAAAACAATAACTCTTCCTTCTAATGGTATAACCGTTCAAGATGGTGTTACTCCTAGCTATAAATACGGGCAGTTCTTCCCAGTATCTGGCAATGGTTTAGAAACAATCTCAAGAAGCGAAATGAACGCTATTTGGGATATCTTGAAGCCATAACATGACGATCAATTAATTATAGGAAAGTAATTATGATTGACATTAATTTTTGTATATATATAGTAGATAATAATTTAATCGAATTAAACGAACAAGATATAAAATCAGATTTTAAGAGATATAGTTCTTTTTTTCATGATGCAGAAACCATTGATGGAGCTATCTTAATAAAATCTCCTGACAAGAACGAAGTTATTATTCAAGATGAGCTATGGGTTATTGTGCAAAATTTTTGTTTCACTTCTACCCTGAATTTGCTCCGTGCACAAAAAGAATGCTTTATTTACCACTACTTCAGTAGCTATGGACAGATTATTCTTATCCCTTCAGCTGAATTTATACGTATTATGGGGGATGCAGTACCAATAGAGAGTTTTACAGCAAGTGAACTTCTGCCTGCTTTGTATCATTGTGGAGAAAGAGTTATTAACTTATTACGCAAATTACAACAAGCAGGTTGTGTTAATATTGATGTTAATGTTGAATACCTAGAAGCTTTAGCAAAAGAAACACTTGAGGTTTTGCAAGCAAATAATATGCTTTCATGAAGACTTAAAAACTTGCTTTTTTCAACCACAACGAGCAAATTTATAATATTAACTTCAGAAATTGCTTCCAACCGAATTTATTTTTGTAGGTTGGCTTCATTATTACATCAAATCTAACATAAACGCCTTTGTTACGCGAAGCACAAGCCAACCAAAGAAATGTTTCAAATGTTCGCTCCAAGCAGGAAGGACTACCTCGCTTTTCAGATGAACAAGGGCTGAATAAATTTAAGCGCAAAGAAAATATTTTTTTAGATGATATAGAGTTACATAACTTAACATAATAAGCAATTCGGCATGAATACAAGCACTAAAAACTGTCATCTCAAACACGAAATTACACTATGGGAGTCTGAAGATTTTCCCCTTACTTTGCGTGCAGTTGACCTTTTACTTATCAAGCAAAATCGCAAAATCACCGAGTGTCGTCTTACCTTCCAAGTTACCCCAGAACTGTACCAACATATAGACACACAAGCTTTATTCAACCTCAAACCAGAAATTCGTAGTCCTATATCTGGCAAAGCTTTAGAATCCTCACATAATATCCAAATCGACGCTAATCTCGACTCTGATTTACTACCCCAACTTACAAAACACGCAAAAACTAACACGCAAGCTTTAGCTTACCTGCAACATCTTAGCCAAGAACAGCCAAACCACCCTTTACTATCTCCGCACAGTTGGTATGCATTAAAAGTTAAGCAGCAACAAGATAAAGGTGAAGTCGGTTATAGTACTTTGTGGCTTTATCTTAAACCTTCTGATATTACCTCTGATGGTATTGATAACAAAAAACTGAACGAGGCGATGTTTGATTTTGCCAAAGAATTGGCTAATACAAATCAACTACATATTTTGGAAAAAGATATTTCTAAAGATATATCTAAGATTCTGAATTCTTCAAATGTTGAGTTCTCCCAGCTTTTTGAGCAGCATATTACTACAGAATTAACTAATAATATTTCAAAAATAACTGAAGAGGCAGTTTCTCAAACCTTTGAGCAAATAACCAATGCTTTTGATGAATTTTCTACAAGCATTTCCGAAATTACTGAAGTAATTACTACAAATAAAGATATTTTTGAGACAACTATCAAATTCTTTCAAGAGCAAAATTGGCAATTTGAGCAAATTTCAGGTGAGGAAACTTTACATCTTGCTTTTCAAGGTAAAAACGGTAAGTGGAACTGTTTTGCTAAAATTAGAAGCGAACAGCAACAAATGATTTTTTACTCAATCTGTCCGATTACGACACCTGAATCAAAGCGCAGTGCTGTTGCAGAATTTATTACCAGGGCTAATTATGGTTTAGCTATGGGTAATTTTGAATTAGATTTTTCCGACGGCGAAATTCGTTTTAAAACTAGTATAGATGTTGAAGGCGGCTTCCTGACTTCAGAACTGCTAGAAGGGGTAGTTTATGCCAACGTGACGATGATGGATGAATATTTACCTGGAATTATTGCCGTCATAAAAAATGATACATTACCAGTAGATGCGATCGCCCAACTTGAAAGTTAATTTTCATACTATAGGACTAATATTTGATTTTTGAAAAGAACTACGAGATAATACGTAGAAATACATTTGTATAAGAGCAAACAATAATAAATCAGCATCTACAGGACGCGATCGCACAGGGCAAACGCATCTAAATATTGACGAGCCTGAATCAGAATGGAATTTCAGTAGACCGAAAACTTTTGCGATCGCTCTGTAATGAATACCTATTTTAGTGATATTTTACTTCAAATATGTACTTTTAAATACTAGTACTCAATGGATCGCCTAGAGTCCAGTCGTAAGTAAAACTAATAATTTAACCAAGATTAAGCACACATTCCGCACCCTTAACTATCACAATCGGTTATTACGGAAGTTAATTCCTGAAAAAGGAGTAAAAAATTACATTTATCTCAAAAAAACAGATTTGTCTGCTGAAAAAATTACAGCAGTACCTGTTGTGGATCTATCAAAAGTTGATTAGAATTTTATTCAAGTTTAAACAAAGTTTACATTTATACACTGTTCAAGGACAGCTTCATTTAGCTGTCCCTAATGTCATATATAGAACAGTATATTTGATTGATTACCAGGCAATTTGCGATCGCTCTTGTACAACTCGCTGATATACTTCTTCAGTTTGCTTGGCTAATTTCGGCCAGCTAAAGCGTCGCTCTAAATCCTCATAAGCGTTATCCACCAGCCATTGTCGATATCCTGGATTTTTCAAAACCTCCAAAATTCCCCAAGCTAAAGAATCGGGATTGTTCACCCAAGTAACAATACCTGTTTTGGTATGTTGCACCACTTCAGGAAAACCACCAGTATCGGAAACCACTACAGGAACACGAGAAGCAAAGCTTTCTAAAGCCACAATTCCAAAGGGTTCGTAAAGGCTGGGAAAAACGGCACAGTCAGCGACAGTTTGGAATTTATCTAAATATTCATCGGAGAGAAAACCTGTAAAATAACAATGATGCCAAATTCCCAAATCCCAGGCTTGGCGCTTGAGATGATCAGTATTGCCACCACCAACGATCACAAATTTAACGTTACCTCCCATTTCTGCAAGGATCTTGGGAGCCGCATGAAGTAATATAGGTACACCTTTTTCATAGGTCATGCGACCGAGGTAGTAAACGATTTTCTCATCGTCTGTGGCAAATTGGCGGCGAAAATCCAAAGCATGAAAATCTATGTGATGCTGTTTTTTTTCGGCTCGGATACCATTATAAATGACATCGATTTTGTCCCAAGGACTTTGTAGCGCTCGTTCTACTTCTTGGCGCATATAGTCGCTACAAACGATAATCCGCCAAGCGTTGAAAGCCAGCAAGTTTTCTTTGCCATTGATATAGGCTTGGATGTTCGTGTGAATACCGTTGTAGCGTCCGTATTCTGTAGCATGAATTGTGACAATTAATGGTATTTTCAGATTATGTTTGAGAGCGATCGCAGCATCTCCTACTAACCAATCATGGGCATGAATTAAATCAAAAGGCCCTTCCTCTAAAATCAACTTACCACCGTGATGTCCCATACTCAGGTTGAGATTAACTATCCAGTGGAAGAAGTCATTACTATGTGTCACTGGCACCCGATGCACTTTTACTCCCTCAACCACCTCATACATTGACGCCTGACCAAACTCTGCTGTAATCAGGTGGACTTCATGTCCTAGCTTGACCAATTCCGGGTACAACTCCGCTACATGCCGCGCAATTCCCCCAACAATTCTTGGCGGAAACTCCCAACTCAGTACCAGTATCTTCATCTGCTAGACTCCCCCATACTTTACAAATATCTAAAAAACTACATTTACCTAAAAATACAAGGGTGGTAAATGCAGTAAGTATGTTTACTAAAATTTTGAGATTTTTTAACAGTTATTTTGTTAAAGCTTATCAAAGGTTATGAACTGCGGGCTAGTACTGCTGCACGGAAGTCAAAAATCAAAAGTCAAAAGTCAAAAAACTTCTATTCTGGGCTTTTTTACCATTTTTAATGGTCTGTTCATTTCCACCGTGCTGTACTAGCGATAGGAAGCAAAGTGTAATTCGTAATTAGGACAATTGAGCGCCCATTTTGCAACTTAAGCTTTAAGAAGGGGTAACAACACAAACAGCATGAACTTGATCGCGCCCTTGCTGTTTGGCTTTAATCAAATCTTGCGGCGAAACTTCGGAATTTGGCACAATGCTGACAACGCCTAGACTGACAGTAACGCGATCGCACATACTAGATTGAGCATGGGGAATGCCCAAGGCTAAACCTGCCACCAGCAGGCTAAAACTTCTCAACTTGAGGCTGCTGTTGACAGACTTTATCATTAAAATTAACGGAAGTTAAATCATAATAAAAGAACCCCACCCCGCAAGCTCTTAGGGGGGTGGGGTTCCAGGTATCAACGCTCTTCCATCACTCTGGTTAAAGAAAAATCTCAGGCAACTTTTAAACAAGAGACAGAAACTTGGTTTGGAGCTTTATCAAAAAAGCTTCATGTTCAAAAGCTCGCCCGCAAGTGGCGCAAAAAAAATCTTGTATCTTAAGGTAGGTAAAAACCCCACCCCTAGTGTCGGGCTGAGTTTAATTGCATTAGCGTAGCGGGGCGTTCACTTTTAGCGTCTCTAAGAGTTCTGACTTTTCACGGGAAGTCCTCAAGCCTCGAAAAAGCGTGGCTTTTTCTACAGCCTAATTATCAATAGCTGTAAGTTAATGACAATAGCTAACGAAAAAATCAGGGTTTAGGAAACCGCAACAATGAGATTTTCCATATGCCGTGAAAAGTCAGCTAAGAGTTGCCCATTGCGAATTGCGAATTGGATTTATTTGCTAACACTATGGCCAAAAGAATCTCTTTGAGGTGAAAGTCTTGTGCAGCAAAGATTGTTGTTTTTTTCTCTGGAGAAAGTGATGAAAAAGCGTTAGCTTTGATCCAAGCGCAGTACTGCCATAAAGGCTTCCTGGGGTACATCCACTGTACCTACAGATTTCATCCGTTTTTTACCTTTTGCTTGCTTCTGTAAAAGTTTCTTCTTGCGGCTGATGTCCCCGCCGTAACACTTGGCTAGCACATCTTTCCGTAAGGCGGGGATGTGTTCGCTGGCGATAACTTTACTGCCAATAGATGCCTGAATTGGCACTTTAAATTGATGGCGGGGAATTAGTTCTTTGAGTTTTTCTGCCATTGCCCGCCCAACGTTGTAAGCTTTATCTCGATGCACAATCATCGCCAAGGAATCCACAGGATCGCCGTTAATCATAATATCCAGCTTCACCAAAGGATTTTCACGGTAGCCGATGATATGATATTCCATACTGGCATAACCGCGCGATCGCGACTTCATCTGATCAAAAAAGTCAGTCACAACTTCCGCCAAGGGAAGTTCGTAAGTAAGTGTGGTTCGTCCTTGGGCGAGATATTTCATATCTTTGAAGATGCCACGGCGATTTTGTGACAACTCCATCAAAGCGCCGACATAAGTTTCCGGCGTAATCATCTCTACTTGAACATAGGGTTCTTCAATTCTTTCGCGATCGTTGGGAGAAGGTAAGCGGCTAGGATTATCAATGTACAGTTCCTCACCTTTGAGGGTAATCACCTTATAAACTACCGAGGGGGCTGTAATGATTAAATCTAGGTTATACTCTCGCTCTAAACGTTCTTGAACAATTTCCATGTGCAGCAAGCCCAAAAACCCGCAACGGAAACCAAACCCCATCGCGCTCGAAGTTTCTGGTTCGTAATGTAGCGCTGCGTCGTTGAGTTCGAGCTTTTCCAAGGCTTCCCGCAAATCTTCAAATTGGTCAGCATCAATGGGGAACATCCCGCAAAAAACCATCGGATTCGCTTCTGCGTAGCCTGGTAAGGGTGCCTCTGCTTTCGCCTTACTTAGGGTAATTGTGTCTCCTACCCGTGCATCAGCTACAGCTTTAATTGCCGCTCCCAAATAGCCTACTTCCCCAGCGTGGAGTTCTTCAACTTGCTTTTGAGTCGGAGAAAGAACGCCTAACTCATCAATTTCAAATTCTTTACCAGATGCCATTAAATGGATGCGATCGCCTTTCTTCACGGTGCCATCCATCACCCGGAAATATACAATTACCCCCCGGTAACTGTCGTAATAGCTATCAAATATTAACGCTCGTAAGCGTTCATTTATGGTATTTGGCGGTGGCGGTATCCGCTCAACCACTGCTTCTAAAATCTCATCAATACCAATTCCTTCTTTAGCAGAAGCCAAAATCGCACCACTGCAATCTAGACCGATAATTTCTTCAATCTCGCCAATTACTCGTTCTGGTTCTGCCCCAGGCAAATCGATTTTATTCAAAACCGGGATAATTTCCAGATTACTCTCTAAGGCTAAATATACATTCGCCAAAGTTTGCGCCTCCACACCTTGGGACGCATCTACTACCAATAGCGCTCCTTCACAAGCAACAAGAGAGCGGGAGACTTCATAAGAGAAATCCACGTGTCCAGGAGTATCAATGAGGTTCAGCACATATTGCTGACCATCTTTCGCTGTGTAGTTCATCCGGGCAGCTTGCAGCTTAATTGTAATGCCGCGCTCCCGTTCCAAATCCATATTGTCGAGGAACTGTTCCTTCATCTGTCGGTCTTCAACAGTGCCAGTAGCTTGTAGCAAGCGATCGGCGAGGGTTGATTTCCCGTGGTCGATGTGAGCAATAATACAAAAATTGCGAATGCGAACTGCGGGAACGTCAGTCATATACTATCTTTGCCTTAGCAGCAACCAAAGTTAAAAGAGCAATTTACTTAATGTATTTTAATGCTTTCTTAGCCAAGACGCTGCTTGCTTTTAATGCTGAGTTAGGAGTTAAAAGTTATTTATTATTTATTCTCCCCCTGCCTCCCCTGCTCCCTCTGCTCCCCCTGCCTTTCTTGCCCCTCTTCACCCCATCTTGAACTTCGATCTAAACACGTGGACTTTTAAGAATATTATGAAAGTCTATTTGTCGCTGCTAGTATTCATCAGCCAGGAGCGTACAATAAATGTAAATAAGTACATATAGGGATCATGGGCAATTACTACCCGTAATTACCTGTAATCACTATTTTGTCGGCAAAATTTCTAAAGCCATTGTCTAGTTAGTTATATGAAAAATGCGATTTAAAACTTAAAGCTGTTACTTTGGTGCTATTTCGGGGAACTATGTAACTGTCCCCTTGAAGATTTTTCAGTGAATTAGCCCAAATTTATGAATATAACTACTTTACAAAGCTTTAGACAAAACCAATTCACAGTATATCAAACCTATGAATATGCAAGAGAAAACTACCAAAGCGGAAAACACACGAGCCGATAAGGTAGAAATTTCTGTCCGCCTGGACTCCGAGCTACTAGAGCAAATTCAGCATCTCACCAATGACCCAAGTAAAGTGATTGAGGTGGCGATTCGTCAGTGGTTGCGGGGTGAAATCCTCAGAGATGACGAACTGACGCGTACCCCTGTGCGTACCCCTGTTCCTCCTCGGGGTGAATGGAATGATTAACACTATTAATCAGCTGTCAATGCAATTTAAAAAAGTAAAGTTTGTCAATCTGGATTTCAAAACACCAATAAATACCCAATAAAAAACGAAAAAGCTGTAAAAATTTATGCGAAAATTTGAGCAGCTTTAGTAAAATTACGGTCGGATACCCTTTGTCTATCCAACTCAATTAATGACTATTACTGCTAATTCCCAATTGTCAAATGTATTTTCCCAAAATCTGGAAGCTATTACTAGTAAGACTGATGGCTCATTACCAACTCTAGGAGCCGAGTTGGTGTATACGCAAGATGAGGCAGGGCGCTATCTGACCTTTTGTTGGCAGTACAGCGAACTGCTGGGGTTAAATACTGAAAAAGTAGTTGAGGAACTGAACCAGACCCAAGCCTTTGCCCCGGTGGATAAGGTTACTTATTTGGAACGATTGCACCGAATTTTAAAAAGTTTGGTGCCAGAAAGGTTTCAGTGTTGGTTTAGCTACCACCAGGAATTATTTGAGTTGGACTTGGTGATTAGTCCGATTATGCCGAGTTTGGGAACAACTGCCACCACAGTTTTAGTGATGGGACGGTTAGTGCAAGCGACACTCAACAAAAAACAAGTGCCTGTGGCATCAAAAACGCCCACACAAATAGAGTTGGCAATACGTTCACAGCAACACCAAAAACTGGTAAATCGCATTACCAGAAATATTCGCCGGACGTTGGATTTAGATATTATTTGGCAGCAAACAGTTGATAGTTTGGGGAAAGCACTGCGGTTAGAGCGCTGTATTATTTGTCCTTATCAGCCCTCTAACTCAAAAGTGGAGGTGAAGGCTGAGTATTGCCAGCCAGAACTCAAATCAATGCTTGGCTCAAAAATAGATATAGCTTCAGAGCCTGCCTTTTCTCAGGCTTTGACAGCCTTAGAACCAGTTGTAATGGAAATGCCTGGATACGCAGGGTCTGGGCGACAGAAAACTTTGGTGATTGCAACTTGCTATCAAGACCAAGCTAATGGATTGGTTGCCTTGAGTTGGCAGGATGAATGCTACACATTAACAGAACCAGAATTAGAACTAGCAAAAGAAGCAGCAGATCAATTGGGAACTGCGATCGCTCATGCTACTTTATATAAAGAATTAGAAGCGGCGCGTCAAAAAGCCGAAGAAGCTTCCCGCCTCAAAAGCGAGTTTCTGGCTAATGTATCTCATGAAATTCGTACCCCCCTCAACGGCATGATTGGCTTCTTGAAGCTGATTTTGGAAGGAATGGCAGATGACCCAGAAGAACAAAACCAATTTTTGACAGAAGCTCACCACTTATCGATACATCTGCTGAATATTATCAACGACATTTTGGACATCGCTAAAATCGAAGCTGGCAAAATGGAGCTAACTTACGCTCCAGTTAAGCTAGATGAGCTATTCCATGATGTAGAAAATTTCATGCGTCCCCAAGCAGAAATGAGAAACCTCAGCTTTCGGATGCAGATGCCTGCTACCTCCGATGAAATCATTGTCCTAAGCAACTACCAACGGTTGCTACAAGTTATGCTCAATTTGGTAGGTAACGCCATCAAATTTACCCATGAGGGCGGTGTTACTGTCAGCGCTGATTTAGTACTCAAAAAAGCAAAGCCGAACTTTCAAGGCCAGGAATTTCCTGGTATGGTAAGAGTACGTGTGGCAGACACTGGCATTGGTGTTTCCTTAGACAAACAAGATAAACTGTTTCAATTATTCTCTCAGGTGGATGGCTCCCGCACTCGCCATTACGGCGGTACAGGTTTAGGACTGGCAATATCGCAGAAGCTAGTGGAGGCAATGGGCGGCGAGGTACATTTTTACAGTCTGGGCGAAGGACTTGGCTCAACAGTCACATTCACCGTACCACTATATCAACAACCAGTCATGGTTTTATCTAGTGATAGCGACTCAAGAGATAATGCTTGCTGATTTATGGAATTTTGGATTTTAGATTTTAGATTTTTCCTTCAAAAAATCCCAAATTGAAAATTGGCAAAGTCAAGAGCCACGATACTTGGCAATACTAGGTTTGGAGTTTTAAATTTTTTTAATAATTATTATTTAAATAACAAAATTGGAAATTGGAAATAATTCAGTCCCTAGTCCACAAAATTGTATAATTATGGGCTGGGTTGAAGCACACAACGCAACAAACGCCTAAATGTTGGCTTTTGTTCTGCTCTACTCAAATTTATAAAAATAGATTTTTCACCCCTCTTTACGGTGAAGTGTACTTAGGAGCATTAAATCCTGTCTCCCGTCAGACTGCAAATCACAACCTAAAAGCTAAAGTAAAGTAGGAGGCTCACACGAAAACTCTGTTCAGACAACATGGAAAATAAAATTTTGGATAATCGTTAACGAGTAACGGCAGATAAGGCACATGAATCATTATTATTTAATGCCTTATGCCCCATGCCCCATGCCCAATGCCCCATGCCTATCATTAATTTAGCAGGTCTAAAACTATGGAACTCACAATTGACAACGTCGAAACAGTCTTAGATGAAATGCGCCCTTATCTCATGTCTGATGGCGGCAATGTGGAACTGGTAGAACTCGATGGGCCTGTTGTAAAACTCCGCCTGCAAGGTGCGTGTGGTTCTTGCCCCAGTTCTGCAATGACCCTGAGAATGGGTATTGAGCGCCGTTTAAAGGAAATGATTCCCGAAATTGCAGAAATTGAACAAGTGGTGTAAAAGTTAGGAGTTAGGAGTTAGGAGTTATGAGTTTTGAATCAACTCCTAACTCCTCATTCTTAACTCCTAACCATTTCTATGTCCCATCCTCTTTACATCGCTTTTATCTGGCATCAACATCAGCCGCTGTACAAGTCTCCTGGCAGCGGCGTTTCGCTATCTTCTAGTCAGCAGTACAGGCTACCTTGGGTACGTTTGCATGGGACTAAAGATTATTTGGATTTGATATTGCTCTTAGAGCGGTATCCTAAATTACACCAAACGGTGAATTTAGTACCATCGCTGATATTGCAACTCGAAGATTACATTGCTGGCACTGCTTTTGACCCTTACCTCACAGCCTGCTTGACACCGGATGAACAACTCACGCAGCAACAGCGCGAATTTATTATCCAACACTTTTTCGATGCCAATCACCATACTCTGATTGACCCTCATCCCCGTTATGCCGAGTTGTACCAGCAAAGGCAGGAGAAGGGGCAAGCTTGGTGTTTAGCAAATTGGGAATTGCCAGATTATGGTGATTTGCTAGCTTGGCACAATTTGGCTTGGATCGATCCGCTGTTTTGGGATGATCCGGAAATTGCTACTTGGTTAAAACAGGGTCGGAATTTTACTTTAAGCGATCGCCAGCGCATTTATTCCAAACAGCGAGAAATCCTCAGCCGCATTATCCCCCAACATCGGAAAATGCAGGAGGCGGGGCAGTTAGAAGTTACCACCACGCCTTACACTCACCCAATTTTACCCTTACTCGCTGATACTAACTCCGGTCGGGTAGCTGTGCCTAATATGGCATTACCTAAGCAACGTTTTCAGTGGGCAGAAGATATTCCCCGCCACTTGCGGAAAGCTTGGAACTTTTATAAAGACCGCTTTGGACAGATACCTCGTGGTTTGTGGCCTTCGGAACAATCAGTAAGCCCGGCAATCCTTCCAGATATTATTAACCAAGGATTTAAGTGGATATGCTCAGATGAAGCCGTCTTAGGGTGGACGCTGAAACACTTTTTTCATCGGGATGGGGCGGGGAATGTGGAGCAACCAGAACTGTTGTATCGGCCCTATCGCCTGCAAACCGCCGAGGGTGACTTGTCAATTGTGTTTCGTGACCACAGATTATCAGATTTGATTGGCTTTACTTATAGTGCGATGCCAGCAAAAAAGGCAGCTGCGGATTTAGTGGGACATTTGCAAGCGATCGCTAAAATGCAAAGAGAAAGTCAAAGTGAAGAACCTTGGCTAGTTACCATCGCCTTGGATGGCGAGAATTGCTGGGAATTTTATCCCCAAGACGGCAAACCCTTCTTAGAAGCTTTATATCAAAGCTTGAGCGATGAACCCCACCTCAAACTCGTCACTGTCTCCGAATTTCTGGAAGAATTTCCAGCCACAGCCACCATCCCCGGAGGACAACTACATAGTGGTTCTTGGGTGGATGGCAGTTTCACCACTTGGATCGGCGATCCCGCTAAAAATCGTGCTTGGGATTACTTGACAGAAGCAAGAGAAATGCTTGCAAGTCATCCTGAAGCGACGGAAGAAAACAACCCAGAAGCATGGGAAGCGTTGTATGCCGCAGAGGGTTCAGACTGGTTTTGGTGGTTTGGTGCAGGACACTCCTCAAATCAGGATGCCATCTTTGATCAATTGTTTCGAGAACATCTGTTTGGCATTTACAAAGCATTAAATGAACCTGTACCGCCCTACCTCAAGCAACCAGTAGAAATCCACGAAGCGCAGGGAAACCACACCCCACAAGGTTTTATTCATCCCATCATCGATGGTAAAGGTGATGAACAAGATTGGGATAAAGCTGGACGCATAGAAATCGGCGGGGCGCGAGGGACGATGCACAACAGCAGTGTCATCCAGCGACTTTGGTATGGGGTGGATCACCTGAATTTCTATGTGCGGCTGGATTTTAAAAGTGGCGCTGCACCAGGGCAAGATTTTCCAGCAGAGTTGAATTTGCTGTGGTTCTATCCAGAAAAAACAATGGTTAACAGCCCAATCCCCTTGGCAGATGTACCAGATGCAGCCCCACTTAATTACCATTTCCACCATCTTCTGGAAGTTAACTTGCTGACGCAATCGATTCAATTTCGGGAAGCTGGAGATAGTTATCAATGGCATCCCCGTTTCAGTCGCGCTCAAGTAGCTTTAAATAGTTGTTTAGAATTGGCAGTACCGTGGGCAGACTTGCAAGTTCCGCCAGATTATCCTTTGCGCTTGATTTTGGTGCTTGCAGATGAAGGGCGTTTTTGCAACTACTTGCCAGAAAATGCTTTGATTCCAATTGAAGTGCCTTAGAACTCAATACGCTTGGTGTTATACCATTTCAAAAAATACCTAGTAGGGGCGTACAGCTAGCTGTACGCCCCTACAGCCAATTCATGTCTTGTAAAGATTTTTAAAACATATTGAATTTCTCTTGTCAATGCGTAAATTCTACAAAATTTATTTTTACTTTTTGAATTTCCAATAGGAGAGTAATGAGGATTTAGCAAAGATCCAGTAATTTTACTGTTTCCAACAAATATATGTCGTAAGATTAGAGACATTTCAGAACAGATACTCTATACTAATGAATCGCTTTTCTCAGAAAATAACGAATTCTCAAGAGAGCATTTTACAGCAAACTCAGCTTGGCCAGATGTGTGGTTCCAAGAAGCTATTTCGTGGTCGTTATGAAATATTGCAAATTTTGGGTAGAGGTGGTTTTGGGATCACGTTTTTAGCCAAAAATGCCATATTACCTGGGAATCCCCTGTGTGTCATTAAACAGCTTTGTCCGAAAGTGACTAATCCTCAAAGTTGGCAGAGGGCATGTACACGCTTTGAAAAAGAAGCAAAAACCTTGGGCCAACTTGGTAGTCATTCACAAATTCCCATGCTATTGGACTACTTTCAGGCAAATGGAGAGTTTTTTTTAATTCAAGAATACGTGCCGGGTTTGACTTTGGCACGAGAAGTGCGCCAAACTGGGGCTAAAAGTGAAGCCTCAGTTAAACTGTTTTTGCAAGAATTATTACCTGTATTACAGTATCTTCATAAACATCATGTGATTCATAGGGATATTAAACCCCAAAATTTATTGCGGTGTGAGTATGATGGGCGAGTAGTGCTGATTGATTTTGGGGCGGTGAAAGAGCAATTAGTTGATTCTTGTGAAAACTCAATCAATCAAGCTGCAAACACCAATTTTATTGGGACTAGGGGATTTGCACCACCAGAACAGTTTTCTCTACGTCCAGTTTATGCCAGTGACATTTATGCATTGGGTGTAACTTGTATCTGTATGTTAACTGCTAAAAGTCCTTTAGAATTTGACTACGACGCAAATACTGGTGAAATATGTTGGCAAAAAGAGGTAGATATTAGCGATCGCTTCGCCTATATTTTAGGAAAAATGGTGAAGATTTCGTTAGATGATCGGTTTAAGACTGCCGATGAAGTAATGAAAGTTTTAGGGAATGAAAGCTATTTGCCTACTTTGGCTAACTGTCTAACTACCCAAAAATTAAAC
The DNA here is from genome assembly GCF_014696655.1 of Nostoc sp. FACHB-888. NCBI lineage: Bacteria > Bacillati > Cyanobacteriota > Cyanophyceae > Nostocales > Nostocaceae > Nostoc > Nostoc sp. FACHB-888. The sequence continues at coordinate 96,251 of NZ_JACJQM010000025.1, forward strand.
AATAAAAGTATTGCACAATACGGAAATTCTTACGAAGCTTCTGATGTATACATCCCACCTGTGGCCAGAACTGCTAGTGCTATTCGCAAATGGAGAGCAAGACTTAAGTAAACAAGTTCGCACAACTAAGTTAGAGGATGTTTTAAAAGTTGTTAGTGATGTATCAAAAACTTGTAGTTCCTCTAAATTCCCCTTAAAAAAGGGACTTTGATCTCGTTTCCACCCTTTTTAAGCAGGTTTGGGGGGGTAGCTAAAAGTGCCTAAAATAACAGTGAAACACTTTTTAAATAACTTATTTTTTATTGCCTAAAGTATCAAATGAACAATTAATCATGGGCATTTTAAAATCTCAAAAATAAATTTAGTAAGCATTTTAACTACATTTAATATTCAGTAATGGTTAATTAATCAGGGTTTAAGTTTAGTACTTAGTAAATTATCGTTTATCAATATACAAGCAAAATTACTAGGTTTAATAGTTCAGAAAAAATTTTTATTCAAATTATTATATAATCGAGAGAATAATTAATCTTATGGCTCTCGTAGTTTTCCACAGATGAGGAAGACTGACTACTATTTACAAACGCTAACTATATTAAGTAATTCCCCAATCCCCAGAACAGGGTTTTCTACCAAAAGTAAGCGAGAGTCAATTTTCTTAAGGGAAAGTTCGGGGCAAACTTAGCCTAAGTTGTCATGCAGTCGCGCCTGTCAGATCATGATCTGCTGCTTAAATCCCGATTGCTCAAATCCCCTGAATCCCAATGGAAAGAAGTTTTGCCAAAGTTGTAGCACCCCCTTGGTGTCACTTTTAAGAAATCGCTTTCGTGTCATCCGAGTCCTTTCAGATGAGGGGGGATTTGGCAGAACCTATCTATCAGAAGATGTCGATAAACTCAATGAACGTTGTGTTATCAAGCAGTTAGCTCCAAAGTTCCAAGGAACTTGGTCGCAAAAAAAGGCGATGGAGTTGTTTGCCGAAGAAGCGCAGCGACTACAAGACCTTGGGGAACATCCCCAAATTCCGACTTTGCTAGCTTATTTTGAGCAAGACGGCTGCCTATATTTAGTGCAGCAGTTTATCAATGGCGAGAATTTGTTAAAGGAGTTGCAACAGCGCAAGGCTTATAACGCTAGGGAAATTCAATCTATTTTGCTAGACTTACTGCCAATCCTCAAATTTATCCACGATCGCAAAGTCATTCATCGAGATATCAAACCAGAAAATATTATCCGCAATAAAAGTGATGGGCGATTAAGCTTGATTGATTTTGGTTCCTCAAAGCAATTCACAGTGAGAGTTCAGCAGAAATCTGGCACATCCATTGGTTCACATGGTTATTCTCCCTTAGAACAGATTAGAGATGGTAAAGCTTTTCCCGCCAGTGATTTGTTCGGTTTGGGGGCTACCTGCTTTCATCTGTTAACGGGAAATTCCCCCTTTGAACTGTGGATGGAATCTGGGTACGCCTGGGTGAGTAATTGGCGGGCATATTTGCGGACTCCATTAAATTCTGAGTTGGATTTTGTCATCGACAAGCTTTTGAAAAAAGACATCCATGAACGTTACCAGTCAGCCGATGAAGTCCTCAGAGACTTGACTCCAAAACAACTCCTGGCACTGCCACCAGCAGGTAAGTCATCTGGAAAAATACCACCAACTAAAGCACCAAATTTACCAAAAAGTTATCACTTACTGAGAATTTTAATTTTGGTAAGTGCTTTTATTTTGTTGTTCGGATTTCAAGAATCTTGGTATAAATATTTTCGCCGAATTCAAACCAATTTATCCTCTAGGCTGAGTCATCACAAGAATTCTGGCAAAGATGAGGCGTTTTTAGGCCAGCAGCTAAAGATTACTTTGGGTAAGGTTTCCTTGGCTAACACTCTCCAAGGACATGAAAAGTTAGTTTTATCCGTTGGCATCAGCCCCGATGGTCAAACAATTGCTAGCATTGGGGGCGACCGCACAATCAAACTTTGGAATCTCGCAACCGGAAAACAATCTTCACTCAACGCCTATTCTCAGCAGGTGAATGCGGTGATGATTAGCCCAGATGGTAAAACTCTGGTTAGTGGTAATGATGACAGCACCATCAAAATCTGGAATCTGGTAACAGGAAAACAAATTCGCACTCTTACAGGGCATTCTGACTCAGTTCATGCCCTAGCCATCAGCGCTGATAGCCAAACCTTAGTTAGTGGCAGTGATGACAACACCATTAAAATCTGGGATTTAGCAACAGGAGAGCAAATTCGGACACTGGTAGGGCATACATTTTGGGTGCGATCGGTAGCTATCAGCCCTAATGGCGTGATTCTTGCCAGTGGCAGTTTTGACAAGACTATCAAAATTTGGAATCTAACAAAAGGTTACTCAATCCGCACACTGGAGGGAAATTACCAAACAGTGACAGCTGTAGCTATAAGCCCAGATGGTAAAACTTTAGCCAGTGCTAACCGTGATGTCTACGACGGGTTACGCCTACGCACCATTAAACTTTGGAATCTAGCGACGGGAAAAGAAATTCGCACACTAGCAGGACATACTAACACAGTCACATCCGTAGCTTTCAGTGTCGATGGTAAAATGATTGCTACTGGTAGCCGCGATCGCACCATCAAATTGTGGAATTCAGCCACAGGAGAAGAAATTCTGACATTGGCGGGGCACAAGAATACTGTGACATCCGTAACCTTTAGTTCTGATGGCAAGACCCTTGTCAGTGGTAGTGAAGACAATACTATTAAGATTTGGCAGTTGTCTCAGTAAGGAGGAATTATACTTAACTGTGTATTAGGGCCGCACAGTTATGTATTGGTGTCAACTTCAGGAAATTTTGTCTTCACCAGGACTTACGCAACTGGCACAGGCGATCGCTAATCACTGGTACTTTAGTACTATAAAAAGGCGTTTTAAAATCAGCCCTTTTTGGAATTGTTGATAGTAACTAATCAAGTAGATTCCAAGAAAAATTTTATGAGAGAATAAGTAGCAGG
>NZ_JACJQM010000250.1:0-5229 GCF_014696655.1 Nostoc sp. FACHB-888
GTCACTTTCTCCTACCTGTGGCAAAAATTGACAATAATCTTTTAACGATATTATGCCACATTATGCCACAAATCATCAGTCTGTTAAGAAGTTGAACTTAGTTAATGACCGAATGGCACGTTTGATAACGGCAAACCCATATATGTATAAGGCTTTTGAGTATGGGGTGTGGCTGAGTGGGTGTAGTGAGTCAGAAATTTATTTGTGCCTACACTCTTATTTACTTTTATTGATTTTTCCCTATACCCCATACCTACCCCCAACACCCAGCCCAGACGAGCTTTCAGCTTTTCAAGCGTGCCATTCGTTAATGACCTAATTTATAGTGTCTAGGTAAGTTTTTGTTGATATTCTCTATCTTTACGCTGCCACTATTTATCTACAGCTTCTTTGGCAGCCACAAGCATAGGTGCGATCGCTTTCGATAAGTTGGCTTTTAGCTTTTTGCGTATGCTCCCATTAGCGGCTTATAGTTGAAAGCGTTTAAGCTCAAGGACTGTTACTACAGTGATAAGTGATAAAATTCGTTATCACAGTGCGGCCTCGCGTTTCGTGCTGCTCTAACCGTTGCTCGACAATTTGGGCAATCTGTTCGAGTTCTTGCAACATCTCGTTCACATCGCTTAAATCACTTGCAAACGAGGTTTCTGCACCAATCGACTTACGAACCCGATTCGCCTCAACTGGGCGATCATCTTCTGCTCTGGCAATCTTGTAGTAATATTGCCCTACTTTACCAAAGTGGTGTGTTAGCTCAGTCAGCGATGCCTGCGGCAACGTCAGAGACGAACGCTGTTTCAAATCTGCGCCAGTATCAATGCCAAGCGAGTGCATTTTCGCTGCTGTAACTCTAGATTTGATGTTATTGGATTACTTTCTATAGTCCATGAATACTCTTTTTAGTTCCATAGTTTACCCTGACAAAGCGTAAGAATTCAGAATGGGGATAATCTACTATTCAGACTCAAATTGTATTATTTTGTGTGAATTGAGCTTAAACATCAGGTATTCTCAAAAAATCATAAACGCCTCCTAATTGAACACGTTCTGGCGGGAGGTGTAAAACTGCACAGCATCTTTGCACTACTGCTTGATATTTTCGCCACTGCTTACGGATGCTTATACTAAGCGTATCATTACCCAAGTCAGAAAATTTTAGCCCTGCACGCAAGAGCCAAACTTCCACATCAGCTGTTTCACCAATAGGCTCTGAGAAAATATTTTTGTTAAACATTGGTACAAAAACTCCCTTTCAAATGTAATACATCAACGCCTTTTGTAGGCGTGTAGCTTGCTTTTCCCAAAGGTCTTGGAGTGAATACTTTTGCAAAACCAGGTTAGCCGCTTGACAAGCTTCTTGCCAAATCTCTTCCACAATGCTTGATTCTATGTTTTCAAGGGTTATATTGTTGGTAGATGCATCAATCTCTACTCCCTCAATGCAAGTTAAAACATCTAAAACTGTAATTTTCCGAGGCTCACGTGCTAAAACATAACCACCTTTAGAACCACGTATGCTGTTAATTAAACCTCGGCATCTTAGTGTAGCTAGTAGCTGTTCTAAATAGCGATTTGGTATACTCCTTAGCTCTGCTATTTCTTTAATTTGCATTGAATCGGCATTGTGGTAGCAATCTACCAATGCCAACATTGCTAGAAGTGAGTATTCAGAACTATTTGATAGTTTCATCAGGCTAAATACTATATAAGTTTTTATTTGCTTTTATTCATTCTTTGCTGCTGAAAAATTGAAGGTAATTAAACTAAGGAGTTTAATGATGACAACACAACAAATCCAAACCATTAACGGTGTTGCTCCTAGTGAGCTGCAAGAGTTAGTGACTACCGTTTCACAAGATGTAACTCAGGGACAAATGGCGTTTCAAGCAATAACCAGTATCCAACATAGTTAGTTAACCCAGGAGAACTAAAATGGCTCAGTATCGAAACAAATTGCCTCAATTATCGAGGGATTTATTCATCACGGATGGTGGCATTGAAACCACACTCATCTTTCTTGAAGGATTGAATTTACCAGACTTTGCAGCATTTGATTTGTTAAAGAATAACACAGGCTATCAAGCACTTCAGAAATACTTCCGAACCTATGCTGCTCTTGCCAGGAACTATCAGGTAGGCCTGATTTTAGAGAGCGCAACTTGGCGGGCAAACCCAGACTGGGGGACTAAATTGGGGTACTCTAGCACGGCTTTAGCAGAGATGAACTACAAGGCGATCGCTCTTTTGCATACCATTCGTCAGGAATACGAAACTGACCAGACTCCGATGGTAATTAGTGGATGTGTAGGACCCCGTGGTGATGGCTATATTCCCGCTAATGCCATGACAGCAAATGAAGCAGCCGACTATCACCACCCCCAAATAGAAGTATTTCACAATGCCGATGCTGATTTAGTGACGGCAATTACCATGAACTATGTGGAAGAGGCGATCGGAATTACTTGTGCTGCTGAGTTAGTAGGAATGCCTGTGGTGATTTCTTTTACAGTGGAAACAGATGGTCATTTGCCTACTGGTCAGACATTGAAGGATGCGATCGCCCAAGTTGATGCTGCAACAAATCAAGGGCCTGCCTACTATATGCTCAACTGTGCCCATCCTACTCACTTTGCACAACTGTTGTTACCTAACGAACCTTGGCTGGAACGAATTCGTGGCATTAGAGCCAATGCATCCACCAAAAGTCATGCCCAACTGAATGAGTCAGAAACCCTAGATGCTGGCAATCCAGAAGATTTGGGTAATCACTATCAAGCGTTGAAAGCTAAGTTAAAGAATTTGAGTGTTTTGGGAGGTTGCTGTGGCACAGATCATCGCCATATCGAAGCTATTTGTAAAGCTTGCTTGCCATTATTTTGGACTCATCTCTCATCTCAAATGAGATTAGAAAGGATCTAATTATGATGTTGCCTTCCATACTAAATTTCAATATATTTTGGTTGGAAATACTTATATGCCACCTATAGGCACTCTTATTCTGACCATCTCTGCTGTGCTTGCTTTTGCTAACAAATCTCTACTCTGCCACATGGCACTCAAGCACACTAATATTGATGCCGCTAGTTTCACATCGATTCGTTTGCTCTCTGGTGCTTTAATGCTTTGGCTGATAGTCCGGTTACCAGGAGAGATGATCGCCAGGGTAGGCAGTTGGTTCGCATCCCTGGTGCTGATTGCCTATGCTGCCTGCTTTGCGATCGCCTATGTCAACTTGTCACCTGGAACAGTTGCTTTACTGCTGTTTGGCTCGATACAAATTATTATGATTAGCTATGGGTTGTGCATAGAGGAACGGTTGCGAGGTTATGCGATCGCCGCCGGAGCAATCGCATCTGGGATGGGCTATGCCATTTGGTATCATGCCTTACCAGGCTTGCAAGTAACACATGCGGCAGTGGTACAACTGAGTGTGCCAATGCTGGCAGTGATCGCTGTTCTGGGAGGTATTGCTCTAGTGATTAGACAGCGACACACACCGCAACGGTCGAGACAAATTCCTTCCAATGCCAGTGAATTCATCAGGAAGCAGCGACGCGATTGCAGATTTCTTACCCTTTCTTTGCCTGTCAGACAGAGACTGATCTGGAGTTTATGGTTAATGACTTGGTTGGGATTGCTAGCTGGCTTAATTTCACGACAGTGGTAAGCTGTTCCACATTTAAGTTGCTGTAACAGCATTACCTTTGTTTTTCACTCGACGATACCATTTAATAATTAATTCGCCTTGATTTAGCAAGCGCTCTAATAGATTCTTTAATTGCTCAACTGATTGGAATAATCTATGAGCAATATATTCCTTAGCTGAGTGGCACACTAACTCGATGAGATTATAATCGGGACTATAGGGCGGTAGAAAATGCAGTTGAATATTTGGTAAATTTGTTTCAATTTCAGCTAAGATTATTTTCTTTTTATGATAGCTAGCATTATCTAAAACAATTGACTCCTGGTCAAAAGCCAGCCAGCAATAGTGTCTTGTAGAGAACATCTGAATGAATGAAAAATACTTAGATAAAGAGTACCTAAACTTTGTTTAAGTACCCCCCTATGCAAACTAATGACTAACCAACCAATAACAGCTTAGTTGCTGTCTTGCCTTTCCTAATCTTGCTTGAGACAGATTACTTACTCATACTTCGTTGGTTGCGCTCCAGGGCAATCCAACTATATCTGACAGTTAATAGTTCGTGAGCAGAAGCTCCCCTAGCTCAAGATTGCCTTTGACCAACGCTAATGCTACTTTACTTCTTAGAGTTTTTGTGCTTTGTCGGGTCAACTAACCGATATGATTGGTCAGATTCACTCGTTGGAGGAAACGGATTTCCAGCAGTTGATGTTACCTCTAGCCCGGTGCCTTTTCCATTAGAATTAATTACTTCATACTGTCCGCTAATAGGAGTGCGTTCCCCTGGACTATGCAAAGAATATTCAGGCTCATCTGATTGGCTTAACTGTGCAGTAATAGGACTGTAAATTAGAGAAAACTGGCTTTTAATTTCAAAACCTGGAAGATAGCCACCGTGGAACGGGATATCTGACAACTGACTGAATGTGTTTTTAATGGATGAGATTGGTTTAAGCAATTGTGAGTTGTTCTGGCTCCATCTAATAATTTGTGCATCTAGTAATTCTTGAAACTCAACAGCGTGTACTGTCGCATCATCTGAGAAAGTTTGGCTATCTGCAATGATCGATAACTTCAGAGTCAGCAAAAGTATCGTTTGTATTTCTAAAGAATCGTCTACCGAGGTAACTTGCGTACAAGACTCATCTACATAAAAATCAAATTGGCTTTTAAAATGTGAAAAACTCGGTGTTTGAAGTTGTTGACTAAGATATGACAACAATCCGGTATCTGGATCTGATAGAATCTGGCGAACGATGGGGATTTGTGTCATAAATGTTTTGCGAGTTTTAAATTAAACGTTTTCTTGACCAACAATTTCATCAGATTCAGCACTTTGACACATCCATCAAACTGACGAAACTTAGCTCAATCGCTCTACCGATTTACTTAAAACATCTTTGATGCTGCTTTTACGCCAGATATTGATAAATTCTTCAGCAAAGGACTGGTATTTCCCATAGATTTACAGTAGAGTATTTATTCCGTGCAAATTATTTATACCTACCTTCCCCGACTTTACTCATCCAAATTTTAAGCCAATGCCTTTGAGGAACAGCCAATGAATACTTCTAATGATATAC
>NZ_JACJQM010000251.1:0-5210 GCF_014696655.1 Nostoc sp. FACHB-888
GCATGACTAAATCAGTAATAGCTGAGTTGTCTGCAATACCCGAAAAATTCTTAGAGAAAGCGGTCAAAACCTCACAGGGGGAATCAGTCGGTTGTCTTTATCAGTACCTCGAAACTAAAAAGCTACTTGATGGGAAGACTGTTTCTTATCCCCGTGTGATTGGTGAACGTGACCCGAATAATCCCTTTCATTGGCGATAGGCATTCAATTGGAAAGAGAAGATAAACGGGGCATGGAAAGGTAAAAGTATAGGTTCAATTCCCCCTGGCGCTGTTCCAATGATTCGGACACTGCAACAAGAGAGGGCAACGCGAGAGAATATCATCGCCTTTATCAAAAAAGCGAAAACCAAAAAAACATTACCAAAATTAGATGTCTGCAAAAATTTTGATAATACAAAAATAAAACCAGTTCTGCCAGATGATGCCCCGATCGCTGTAGTACTTTTCGCGGGTGGCGGCGGGATTGAAGCGGGGATGGTTGAAGCCGGGATTCGCCCAGTCATTGTAGTGGAATTTGACCCCACCAAACCAGACTTGAGCAGGGCGATCGCCAAAACCCATCACCACAACTTTAACGAATACGGCTGTAGAATAATCCAGCTAACAGTTCAAGAAGTAGCACGGTTAGGATTTCTAGGTTTTCCCCACCGCCCCGATTACCTCCATGCCTCTCCGGTGTGCGCCAACTTCAGCCAAGCTCACACAGCTAAGGCGGGAAAAGGCATTGAAACGGCTGACGACCTGAGTGCTGCGATCGCAGTAGCAGAAGCAATCCGACAGTTGCAGCCACGGGTGTTTACGCTAGAGAATGTGCCGCGCTATCAGAACAGTCAGAGTTTTGCCATCATCCTGGATGCTTTGGAACTTGAGGGGTACTCGGTCGATTACAGCGTGGTCAACATGGCTGACTTCGGACTGCCCCAGGCGCGGCGGCGGTTAGTCCTGATTGCAAGTCGGGGGTTTCGGGTTGCCCTACCTACGGGAGCTACACCTTGTGGTTGGTATGGGGCGATCGCGCATCTAATCCCCACAATGCCTGACTCTCAACTACTGCTCAAGCAGCAACAAGCTTTGGAGAAATTTTTAGCCGGGAATGCGCCAACACCACTGCTAATAGAAAGAGTTAGGGGGCGTACACAGTCCAAATATAAACCTGGACATTTACCTTGTAACACCATTCTGCGATCGCACTTCACCGATCACAAAGGCTGTAACCGTAGTAAGTTCGCTGATATCTGGTTGCCGGATGGTACGGTCAAGTCTTTGTCTATTGAAGGGGCTGCAATCTTGCAAGGGTTTCCCAGTTGGTACGAGTTTCCCAACGAAACTGCTACGGCTGGGTCAATTATCGGCTACTCTGTGCCTCCCAGTTTTGCAAGCCAATTATTCATGTCGGCACAAAGTATTTTGAAAGCTGCAATTGTATGACTAACCTTGTCCAAATTTATCAAATGCGCTTAACCCTGGGGAGCGCAGTGACTTGTTTTACCAATAATTCTATATTTGAACTACCATTAAGGATTTGATCCAATGTTTTTTCACGGGTAGAGTCAAATAAGGGATGAATTATTGAAGAATAATTACCACAGATAACCAAGTTATATGGAGTTAGATATCTAAATCTTAATTCAGTTTTGGAATTTTCTAAATCGATAATTTCTTTATTAATTATACAAGCACGATCATCGTACTCTGCTCTTGTAATAAAATGTTTTCCTTCATAAATTCCAAATTCTTCAGAAAAATATTCCAGTTTTTTTTGACCATTTTGAATTCTTTCTACTGAATATGAGTAAAGGCCAATTGGTTCCATTGGTTCAGTCTCAACATATACAAAGCAGTGATCATTGGCTACAGAGCGAAACACTGCAATTTTATTAATTTTTAGTTCTTGAAAATTATTGAGAATAACTATACCGTCATTTAAAATTTTAAAATTACTTATCTGGCAATTTTCTAAGCCTCTAACCCACCAAAACGGAGAAAGGTGTTGAAATACTAAAGGTTCCTCTAATAAAATAGCTAATCTTTTGACTGCTTCAGTAGATGATTCAAACACTTCTAAGCCTCGTGAACCTGGAAATGCTTTCGCAAATCTATCAGCAACAAAATTAATGCTATCTTCTTTGCTCCAATTTAATAGTTTCTCCTGATGCTGCCCATTTACAATCATATTTTTCTGTTGTATGCTTTTAGGCTCAGAGATTGCAGGTATAGACTGGGCTGATTGTAATTGCTCTTCAATTTCATCTAGCCTGTCAGTAAGTCTTTTAAGCTCAGTCTCCTCATTTTTAATTTGCTGTTCGTATTGAAACTTACGTGATGGGTCAGTTTCAATAACTAAGGCGATTCGTATCTTTGCCACTTTCTGGCTTTGGAGGGTGTAAGCTTGGTCGAGTGACTCTCTCTCTTGCTGCGTTCGCTGCCGTTTATTCTGTGATTGGACTGAATTACCTGATGCCGTCGTCTGCTGCCCAAGGTGAATGTAGGTATTACCCAACCAATTATTATCCCCCTGAATTTGGATATTACCTTGACCTATTGCAGCTTGCTGTCCACCACTAAATCTTGAATCATTAGCCTGCTGTGTTATCCTTGGCTCAGGCAAAGATGGTTGATTATCAGAATCTTCTGACTGGTTCATAGTAAAATGTTGTTAGCACTATAACTTTGATTAACACCAAACCAAGATTATCTTAAACGGGTTTGGTGTTTTTTATTAACGTTAATACTTACTGGGAGTTCATATTCCAATTATCTAAAGCAGCAATAACAAAGCTTGCTGCGGGATGGCTGAGGAGTTGATCTAGAGCAGCTGTACCCCCTGCACTTAACGCACTGATTGTTTTCTGCATTAAAGTTGGATTATTTTCAATCTGTTGAATAGCTTCTGTAGCTAATGCCATTTTTCCAGACATTGTATTAGTAGGGTAAGATTGGCTTAATTGCTCCAGTAGCTGCTGAATTTCTGCTGCGGCTTCTGCAAGGTTTTGTTTTTGTTCGGGTGCAGAAATATTTTGATTGAATGTCTGCTGGCTACCGGATTGGGCAGTGTCAACAAAACCGCCAATGTTGGCATTTCTTTGGTCGTATTTAGTTTTGTAGTTCTCGTTATTACTCATCGATTGCTGGCTCGCATCTCCTTGCGCTGCTTGTTGTCCTTGACCAAATTGGCTATTATTTGCACTTTGGTTAATTCCACCTTGATTAGAATTCATACTGCCAACCTCTTGTATTTGAGTACTTGAATAAAAGCTAGGGCGTTGTAGCGCCTGATTTACAAAAATTTCTAAACTACGAATTCTGCTATCTTTTTCTGCTAAAAGTAATTTAATTTCCTGCTCTGGCAGGGCTTTTATCTCATTATAAGTATCAAAATATTCTGCATTAAGTTCGGATTTATCAGCACTGACTGCGCTTTTAGCACGAAGTAGAAATTTATCCTCACCCCGTTTTTCCATTGCCACAATCTCAAGTTCAGCATCGGGGTGATTCTCAGCTAACTGCTTAAACGAGATAGCGATCGCACGTGGGTCAACTCCTTGGCTATGGTACAAATCTAGGGTATCGAAGATTGGTTTGATGAAATCCCCAAACTCTCCATCAGCAAACACCTCCTGTCTGTTGTCCGGCTTGCGAAACGGGTCAGGGTTTTCTTTCGTGGGCAGGCGCATATAAACGTACTCGCACCGTACCCCGTCAAAAAGAGTGTCACTGGTAATGCCCCAGTCTTGGATATATGCCCCAGTGAGAGTAGCACCTGTAAAATCTGTGCCGTCTAATTGAGTTTGAACTAACTTCGTTCTGTACAAAATAGCATTTTGCAAGTTGGCATGGTTAAGATTAGCTCTAATAAAGCTAGCATCTGTTAAGTCAACATTACTTAAGTTGATTCCTGCAAGGTTTAAGCTATTAAATTTTTTATCTTTTCCCTGTTGATTGACAACTAGTTCTTGAATTTGTGAGTGCTTAAGATAACTGTTGCCAATACGAGCATAGTCAAGTCCTTGGGCTTTTAACCAACAAGTCTGCTTGATTATTGCATTTCTTAAATCAGTACTATTGATGATTGCTTGATTAAAGTTAGCACTAGTAAGGTTAGCATTTCTAAAACTTGTACCTCTTGTGCTAACAATGTTTATTGCTAGCCTCAGAATCCAAGCGAACTTCTTATCTTTAAGTAAAATACGCCAACTTACATAAACTGCTATACATGTTGCAACAATTACCCCAGAACCGCTTGTAGTAAATGCTTTGAGATTACATCCCGCAACACTGAAAATTCCAATTATAGCAATAATTATCGTAACTGCACCAGCTAGAATCAAGTTTATTAGATGATTATTAATTCTAACAATTACTATTAAAATAGATACATTAATAGCCATCACTCCAGCTATAGCTAATAGCCATGTTCCGATAACAGCTCCACCTAAAATACCGCTCTGAATCGCAACTACAGCTTCATTTGAAGGAATAATCCTAAATATTGCTAGAATCTTCGTTAAACTCCAAGTAATTACTGGAATTATAGCTCCAGCTTCTAAAGCTATTTGGAAACCCCATCCAATTGTGAGTATGAATAATACCCCAGATTGTCCTAGTAAAGTTAAGTAGCGGGTATTGGTATGAGATTCAGATAAAATAGTAAATACACTAACTTTGGTTGGAGTGCTGCCAAATACAGACATCGAAGTTGATAAAATTGATACTAAAAGTCCAAATAGTATTAAAGTTACTATCCAAGACTTTTGCAACCCAGCTTTGGCATGACTAAAGTTTGCATCTGTTAGATTCGCACCAGTAAAATCTGCGCTTCGGATATCTGCACCGCTAAAATTTGCCCCTACAAGGTTTTGACCTTTGAAAGAACGACCTCTGAGATTTTGACCAGAGAAGTCTTGAAGCATGGCTAACTATAAAATATGACAGATTATGTTTGCTACAACTAGAATATGCCCTTTTACGGACTCTCCGCGCAATCTGACTCTTGCGGCGGTTAAACAACGCACTACACAAGAATTGCAATTGCTGACAACGGGTGCTTAACTCAAAGAAGCCCACCTGTACAATAAAAAACTGCCCTGGGTCATGGCCAGAGCAGTGTTTCAAAAGAGGAATTAAATAAAGGACTTTTAAAATCTTGTCCATGTTTTACATATAATTCGTTCGCTATGTAATACTCTTCAGTTCAAGTTTTGTAATTTA
>NZ_JACJQM010000252.1:0-5195 GCF_014696655.1 Nostoc sp. FACHB-888
ATACACCCGCACGATTAAAGCGATGGGCAGCACCTTTCCTCCTCTGTTCTCTACTCGCCATTCAGCTTTCTCCCCCAAGGTAGAGAAAGCTGAAGTGATAACCTGCGAATATTTGAGCGAATGCTGCTGCCCATTTGGTGTCAGCACGGTTACGGACTCTCGAGCATCTGCATCTTGAACCAACAGACTATAATCCGCCACTCCTGCACATTTCCGCACAGAACTGCTTGTTTCCTTAGACCTGTCCGAAAACTCCAAAGCCAGACTGTTCAAAGCTTTGGAACAAAACTTTGATATCTTCGTAAAGACGGAGCCATAAGGATTTGAGATAGTTAGTGATAGTTTAGAGGCATAAAAATTAACTCCTATTTTCTTAGAGTTTATGATTATTGTTAATAGCTAAGTTGGGAGAATTAAACTACCGATTCTTAATCTAACTAACCCACATACTGTTAAAATAATCTGCTCATAAGTATGAAGCTTTAAGCGAAATCTTTGTGAGGCTATGCGAAATATTTTCAGCAAGCGAATCAAATGCTCAACAAATATCCGATTACTAGATAAAGCTTTGTTTTCATCTTTTTGTTGTTGGGTTAATTCTTGTTTCGGTTTTTTTTTATGAGGCGTAGTAATATTCTTACCACCTTGATACGCTTTATCTCCTGAGAATGGCTGAGATTTATCAAACTTTTCCTGAGACTTACGGAATATTTTTATATCTGCTGTTGGCCCACGAGCGCCTACTTCTACCTCGACAATATCTTTGGCTGATGGTAGCCCAATTACTTGACTTTTTAAAGTATGTTGTCTCTTTTTTCCAGAAAAGTATTCCTGTTGTTCTTTTTGGTCGGAAGGCCTATGTATTGGCTGTTCCAGGCTATCGACTAATAGCCTAAAATTCGTTAACGCTTCTTGAATAAATAGTAAATCGCTCTCATTATCTGAGACTTGTTCTAATAAGCTGGAGGGTAAAATGTCTCGAAGAATTGGTATCCATTCATGAAAAGTATCGTTAGCTTCAGTCTTAGAGACACCAAACATCATTCCTAATACTTGAAATGTCGGCATTTGTCTTAAATAAAACAAGCACAAGCATACCTGCTCTTGGATTAATAACTTTGCTGGGCGACCCCCACCAGACGCATTGATTCTAATTTTTTTACTTTCTTGTTTAATTTTAATTTCATTGTAACGATTTATGGCACAATTTAACAGTGATTGCAACTGCTCATAACTAATCCCCAAAATTTGTTTTGTTCGGTGTGGATACTTCTGGATATAATCAAAAACCATAACTAATACCGACAAATGGTAGATACTCACTTAAACGTTTTACCATTTTTATTTTCTTAAGTTAATATTCCGGACAAGTCTAATGTGGACGAACGATATTGATCCACATAAACCAGCTGATTACCAAATGGACGCAACGCTATCCGATTCGTGGGATTCTTTGCCAGAGTGCGATTGGATCTGTACTAATCCGCCATATTCGGAGTTCGCATCCCCAATTATCAAGAATGCTTACCAGAAAGCGCGTGTAGGTGTCGCTGCATTCCTTCTAACCAGCTTTCTCGAACCCTGTGATGATCGGGCGGATTTCTTGCAACAGCATCCGCCGTCACTTGTACTGATTCTGCCTCGTTTTTGTTTTCGCAAGGATAAACGGGGTACTCGTTGGGCAACAGACAACATTACCATCTCGTGCTTTGTATGGGACAAACGCGCAACAGGGCAGCAAATTATTATTCGTCCCAAATCAGAAATTATTGGGTTTTACAAAAATCCAGAACAGGCTATTTCACAAGAACGAGCTATTGAAATTGTTCGGGCAATCGCCAAAGGAGAATTATGAAACAGATGTCGCTTTTTGATGAACCAACCATTGTTTTACCAGTCAACTATTATCCAGAATTTTTGAACAAGGAAGAAGCCGACGAACTCTACCAACATTGCCAACGACTGCAATGGCAACAGAATCAAATACGTATGCTGGGTAAAACGATTCCTGTGCCTCGCTTGGAATGTATTTACGGGGATGAAGGCTGTGATTATCTTTACTCCAAGAGTGTACTACTTAAACCACTGCCTTGGACTTCAGCGCTAGCTCAACTGCGAGATAGGATTACTGCTGCTACTGGCTACAGCTACCGCATTGTCATCGGCAATCAGTATAAAAGTGGACAGCATTCTATCGGCTGGCACAACGACAATGAATCTTCGATGGGGCTAAATCCTGCGATCGCATCCATCAGCCTGGGTTCGGTTCGTAAATTCCAAATCAAGCCCATCGGGGGCAAGCCTACTGACTTTTGGTTGGAGCATGGGAGTCTGCTGGTGATGCTTCCAGGTTGTCAATCAACACATCTGCATCAAGTTCCGAAGACTAATAAGGTCGTTAGTACACGGATTAATCTAACTTTTCGACCCCACGTTGGGGGTAAAAGGTAATTCGTTTTGTCTGTAAAACATTATCGTATCTTCCAAATATCGAATTTTATTAGTCAGATTGAAAAAATTCTGAATGTATTACATCCCAAAACATCAGTAAGGGGTTCTCATGAAATTAACCGATTTTTTAATAGACCTTGGTAATTCTGTTGCTTATTATCCAAAGCTAGTTGAAGTCACTGGTGGCGTTTTACCAAATTTGTTTTTATGCCAAATGTATTACTGGCTGGGTAAACAAAAAAATCCTGAAGGTTGGATTTATAAAACTCAAGCCGAGATTGAGAAAGAAACTGGACTGACTCGAAAACAACAAGAAACAGCTCGAAAATTTCTTAAAGCCAGAGGATTACTCCAAGAAAAATATACCGGATGTCCCAGACGCTTAGAGTTTTGGTTGGATAAAGATGCTTTAAATCAACGTTGGTCAGCTTTTATGAACAATCTTGAGCTACCAATTGCGAAAATTACTTCATCTTGGACTCGCAGAGCAAAAAAATCTCAGGATAACGCTGATCAAAAACCCAGCATAATGCCCAATTCGGACAATATAGACAGCCCCAATAGTGCAATATGTAATGATCAAATAGAGCAATATATATTGCCCCAATCATCCAGTACAGAATGCCCCGATAGTACAGGCTATAATGCCTTCCTTGGACATACTGTAATGCCTTCTTCGGACAATCTATCTATATATACAAAGAATACTTCAAAGATTACTTCAGAGATTACACACAATGCGCCCCTGGCTTCGCCACCCGCGCCCCCCACCCACGAAAGTGTGTGTGAAAAAGAAGAACTTGATTTAACAACGGAAGAAATTGAACTCGAAGAACCAAGCTTAGAAAAACCAACCCCACAACAACCCACTTCGTTGTCAAAAAATTCCGAGTCTTCGCAACAAACCGATAACCCCTCTTGTAGATCAACTATTGCGGGGGGGTCGTTCGAGAAATCCGAACAATCGAATAAGCTGCAAATAACCTGTCCCTACAAGACAGCGCAGAACGTGAAAGAACTGATTGATGCTTGGCTAACAGACCCAACTGCTATGAGTGATGATTGTGTGCCCCTGCTTGTTAGAGACTCAATCAAGTGGAATCGCTGGGTTTTTCCTTGGCGCAATGGAGAGCGAAAGCTAAATAACTTGTACCAGAACTTCAACCCGATAGTCGTTGATTTTCTGGCTGCTGAATTAGCCACTAAGTCGAAACGCTCGGCACGACAGGAAATAGATCATGCGATCGCAGTCATGAACACTTGGGAGAAAACCAAGGGGGGATGGACGAATTTGAATCAGCGTTACCAGCAAGCTCAGAGTGCCGAAACTCAACGCCTTGCCCAACAAAAAGCCATACAAACGGCTCATGCTGCCCCTAATGAGTTGAGGGCAGTACTACCCGAAATTAGACAAGCGCGGAGATTTACCAAAACAGAATTCAGGAGTAAGGAGTCAGCATTCAGAATTGAAGCTTGTGCAGCTGCGGGATGAATCATCGCTTAGACCAAGCCATTTCCATCCTCGAAATAAATTTTGCTGCTTGTTCATTCTGGCTCCTGAATTCTGACTTCTAAATTCGATTTACAAAAAAATAGCATAGCAGGAGAAAAAGTGATGTTTTCACCAGATTTTGCCCCAGATAACGTAGTTTCAATGCCTAACCACTTACCACCCCAGGCGATAGAAGCTGAAGAAGTAGTACTCGGTGGCATTTTGTTTGACCCCGAAGCGATCGCTCGTGTAATTAAGATTTTGCAACCAGAGGATTTTTACGTTGGTTCGCACAAGAACATTTACCAAGCCGCAGTGCGATTGCACCAGTCTCAGCAACCAACGGATTTATTGTTTGTTACCAGTTGGCTTGAATCTCATGGACTGTTGCATAATGTTGGCGGGAGAAATAAACTTGCGTCTTTGCTTAACTCTTGCGTGTCAGCAGTTAACATCGATGCCTTAGCAGAGTTAATTCGAGAAAAAGCGCAATTGAGAGCGGTGATCCAAACAGCTTTACAAATGGCACGGGAAGCGATGGATGCCCCCTTAACTGAAACTACTGCCACTTCAGTCATCGAAATGGGACAACAAAAGCTCTTAGAGTTGCGCCAATTAACTGTGCCTTGTCAGATGAAGCTGATAGCTGACATCATCCCTGATGTTTATGCCGAGATTGAGGCTTCCAATAACGGTGAAGATGCGATTGAGGTGAATGTCCCCACCGGATTCTACGATTTGGATTCGGTAATTGGCGGGATGCCCTTCGGTGCTTTGACCGTCGTTGGAGGTCGCGGCGGCATCGGCAAGTCCACCTGGGCATTAGATATTGGCATTCGGGCTGCTGCTAGCGGCTTAACAACCGCTTATTTCGCTTTAGAGATGTCTGCCTCACAAATGGTCAAAAAGACTCTCTCAAGGCTGGCAGCACCTCATGTTCCTGCTGACTTGCTTTTTAAACGCAATGCACTCCGGGAATCTCATTGGAATCCTTTGGCTCAAGCTTGTGCTGAGGCGATGGCACTACCATTTTGGTTGAATGACAACCCCGTAATCACCACATCACAAATCAAAGGTGATTTGCAAGATATACAAGCTCGTTGTGGGTCAGTCAGTTTGGTGATTGTGGACTATGTGCAGTTGATTGAACCAATGCGCCGTGAACGTGGGGAAAACCGCGTGCAAGAAATTGACTCCATCTTGAAACAACTCAGGGCGATCGCTAAACAATTCAATTGCGCTGTCTTGGGTT
>NZ_JACJQM010000253.1:0-5192 GCF_014696655.1 Nostoc sp. FACHB-888
ACTGTTACTAATTTCAGCAATGTTCTCTGAGTACACCGTCACCTTTTAGTACATAACTACTATAAAAATGCGATCGCCCTGTGCCAGTTGCGTAAGTCCTGGTGTAGTTAAGGTACTCATTGAGCCGCTCTCGAACCAATTAGCCAAAGGTCAGCTAGATTTTATTGCTGAATGTCTGCATGGGCAAGAGTCGGGGGTAATGGCTACCGTATTTAAAGTGAGTGGAGAAATCATCGCCAAAGTAGCATCTCGATTGTTCTTAAAGCCAGATGGTACTGTTATTAGTAATATTGAAGATGAATTACTTGTGCAGCAAATTTTGGTAGATGTCCAACAAGTACTCAACCAAGGGGAATCGCGGGTAAAGTCTTATATTCTTCCCAGTGGTATTGCTGGAGTCTTCCTAGAAGTCATTCATCCTATTGTTCCTTTGGTAGTTTTTGGTGCAGGCCATGATGCCATCCCAGTTGTCAATCTTGCCAAACACCAAGGTTGGCACGTCACAGTTGTCGATAACAGACCAGGCTATATAACTTTTGAACGTTTTCCCAATGCAGACCAAATTATTTTTAGCGAACCTCAAACAATTCAGAACCACCTCGATCTGAATTCACGCACAGTTGCTATAGTTATGACTCATAGATATGAGAGCGATTTGGCACTGTTGCGAACCTTGTTACCATCCTCTGTATCCTACATTGGTATTCTTGGCCCTAAAAGCCGCACTCAGCGATTACTACAAGACCTCAAGTCTGAGGGATTTTTGCCAAAAGATACACAATTGCAACGTCTTTACGCTCCTGTGGGTCTTGATATTGGTGCAGATTCACCAGAAGCGATCGCGCTCTCAATCGTAGCAGAAATTCAAGCAGTGCTGGCAAATCGCTCTGGTGGAATGCTCAGGGCAAGATTTGGCTCAATTCATGGAGAGGAAATCACATGTCTGATGTCGGTCTAATTATTCTTGCTGCTGGTGCATCAGTTCGTATGGGAACGCCAAAACAACTTCTACGTTACGGTGAACAGAGTTTGATTGGGCATATAGTTGAAGTGGCCAATGCTTCAGTTTGCCACCCAATTATTGTTGTATTGGGGCCATATTCTGAACGGATCAAACCAGAGATTAACTCAGAAGAAGTACATATTGTAGAAAATCCACTTTTTGGTGAGGGAATAAGTAGCTCTATTCGTGTTGGTATACAAGCCCTTAATCTCATCAACAAAGAAGCAAAATCTGTTGTTTTGATGGTATGCGATCAACCTTTTATTTCACCTCAACTCATCAATCAACTTGTTGAAGTTTACGAAACTACTCTTAAGCCAATCGTTGCTTCACAATATGCAAACACTTTAGGTGTTCCTGCATTATTTAACCGCACTTTATTTGCAAAACTAACTACACTCAGTGGTACGGATGGTGCAAGACAGATAATTAAAAAATATCTTGGAGAAGTTTTAGCAATTCCTTTCTCCGAAGGTGTATTTGACTTAGATACTCCAGATGATTATGAGCAGCTTTTAATAAAAAATGGGACGGTATTTTAAAATTGATAATACAGCAGATTGCAGTTAGTGAAGGGTTGTAAGCTGTTGCATACAACCCCATTGGAAATTATACAGTCACTTTTTTTACATTCTCAAGCTGATTGACCTTATCCCACCAACTCCGTAGTTTCGGAGTTTGACCAGTAATTACCTCAAACTCCGAAGTCTGCGATAGGTAGATGAAGAGAGGAATTAGGTAGAAATCGACAATGCTTAGTTGGCTACCAAGTAGATACGGGCTAGCAACAGATAGTGATTCAATTGCCTCTATAGCCTTTTTTGCTGGTGCGGAAGCCTTTTGTACCAAATCGGAATCTGTATTGCCGCCCTGACTTGGTACAACCAAGCATTGCATTACAATTGTTCCAACATGAGCATAAAGATAGTTATCAATAATCCCTATTATCTGACGCATCCGCGCTTTGAGCATCGGTTCAGATGGGCTGAACTTGTTATCGGTAAACATTATATCGAGGTATTCGGTAATTGCTGTTGTTTCATAAAGCAGTTCTCCATCTACTTCCAGAGTTGGTATTTATCCAAAAGGATTTTTGGATAAATACTCCGCTGACTGGTTTTCTCCAGTAAAGATATCAATTCCTTTAAGGGTGTAATCTAAACCTGCTGATTCTAGCAGCAACCGGACAGTACGAACATAAGTACTGAGGGGAGTTCCGTAAACTATGAGTTTGGTCATTATTTTCAAGTTCCCAGTTAAAAATTTTACAGTAGAGTTGGTAAGGCTTTAATGTTGAGAAAACTTTATTGCTACCCAATTTATCCAGTAATGCTTGCCAATAGGCGCAGGGCTATGATCTTTGATTACTGAATCGGTGTTTTAGCGATCGCCTACTCTGGCTTTCGAGCAGTTACAATACTCCAATATTCAAAGGTCGGTTTAACTTCAATGTCAACAAACCCAGCCTCTGCCAGTATGGTAGATAGCTCCAGACCTGAATATTCTTGTCCGCCAGCACACCAAATCTGCATAATCACATTGAACGCCGCAGTGGATAATGGCCCTGTCCGATGATCGTTAAATAGCCACTGATGAATAATTATGCGTCCACCAGGCTCTAAACTATCAAAGCTTTTTTTTGTCAGAAAACGGTTTTTCTCAAGGTCGTAATTGTGATATATTAACGAGTAAAAATGCAAATCAGCAGAGGGAAATGGATCATTCCACATATCCCTAACTTCAGTGGTGATTTGCTCTGACAGTCCATACTCTACAATATACTCTTGAGCGACTTCGCAGACTGGCGCTATATCCAAAATTGTGGCTTTCAATTTAGGCCACTTGAGGGTTGCACCGATGCTGTGAGCACCAGAACCCCCAGCAATATCCAGCAGATGTTTATTGCTAGAGAGGTCTAGAGTTTCAGGCCACGCTAGGGCGGGAGCAACACTAATGGAATGCATGGCTTTTGTAAAAGTGCGCGTAACTTGATCTTTATTTTCTTGTTCGTGAACTTCGTATAAAGAATCACCCTCATAAACAATAGGAGCATCTGTCAAAATTGCTTTCTTAACTCCCACATAGGAGAAGGAATCGGCGTTAGCAATCATCAAATCCAAATAGCCGCAAAAAGAAGTAGGGTTAGTTTCAAGTAAATACTCAGAAGCAACATTCGTAAGGGAGTAGTATTCATCCTTTAATTCGATAAAATCCAGAGATGCACATACAGATAAAAGCGTTCCTGCTGCTCGTGGTGCAAGGTTTAGACTCTGGGAAATCTCTTCTAAAGTGCGTGGTGTTTCCGCTAGGAGGGGAAACAGTTTTAGTTCATGAGCAACTAGCAAAGTTGGATAACTGTATAGACCAACGATCACATCCCAAACCTTTGTACCAGCTGTTTGTGGTTTGTCAAGCTTGTTAATTGAAGCTTTACTTGTTACTTGGGTCATTTTAATTCTCCTAAGTAATTGCAAAAATGGGTAGTGGTAAATATGTAGTAGAAACGCAGATTTACTAACTTAAATTGGCGTTGTTGCACAAATTAGGGAAAATGGTAAATTTTGCCTATCACCATATTTCGTTCCCCACTTAGCCTGAATATGAAAACCAAAGTCAACTACAAAACTACAGAACTATAGATATAGATGAGATACAGCAGTTATATTCTCATCACCGTGACCTCGCTTGATAGCTTCCGTAAAGACATCCCGAGCTGTTTCCGCCATTGGCACCGACGCACCATTTAGCTTGGCTGTGTCGAACACATAACCTAAATCTTTCTCCACAAGCTCAACAGGAAACATTGGGGCGAAGTTGCGAGCCAGTATTCCACCTGCTGCTGCTTTAGCTGCCGGGCTACACACCGGAGTTGAGGACACAATGTCCATCACCTTGGTTTCATCTAGTCCGCAACGTTGCATGAGTCCGATCAACTCGCTTACAGTTGCAACTTGCACACTGAACAGGGCATTTACAGCAAGTTTGACAGCTGCTCCGCTCCCACTTGGCCCAGCATGGTGTACCGCGTTGCCCATAGCTTTTAAAACTGGCTCTGCCTTTGCAACAGCATCGGCTTCACCACCAACAAAGTAAATTAACTGGCCTGCTTTTGCCTGCGGGCGAGAACCAGCTACTGGTGCATCCAAGAAGGTGATTCCATTCTGAGAAAAGCGCTTTGCGAGTTCCCGTGCCCAAGCAACAGTTATTGTTGAACTTTCAACAGCTAGGGAGTTTTTAGACAAGCCAGCCAGTGCACCAGTGTCAGGATTTAACCATACATCCCTTGAGGCATCGTCATCTCGCACCATGCAGATAGCAAAGTCTGCTTCTTTCACAGCTGCACGAGGTGTATCGGCGGCTTCAGCCCCCATTTCCACAAGAGGAGCTGTCTTACCTGGACTTCGGTTCCATACCTTAACCTCATGACCTGCCTTTAAGAGTGCTGCGGCCATGGGCGACCCCATCGCACCCATACCAAGTACAGCAACTATAGACATATAATTATTTCCTTAGAGACATGATTGTTTTCTTGAGGATCAGCTTACTTTATCTATCAAATGGTATCAATAGTTGCTATTGCATCACACTCGTGCATAATATACAAGAATGGATTTGGAAAACTTACGTATTTTCATTGAAGTAGCCCGCCGAGGCAGTTTTGCAGCAGTCGCCCGAGACCACAACATAGATCCCTCATCTGTATCGCGAGTCGTCGCCTCTCTTGAGGAAGAATTAGGCATACGCTTATTCCAGCGAACAACACGGCACTTGACCCTAACAGAGTCCGGAAATCTCTACTTGTGTCGTGTTGATGCTTTGTTAGATGAGCTAGAACACGCTCGTGACGAAGCCCTTGCAGTCAGTGTTGGCCCTATCGGTACTTTGAGAGTCACGACCTCAGTAGCGTTTGGTCATAAATTCCTTGTGCCCTTACTCCCAGAATTTCGGGATTTATTTCCCGATCTTAAACTTGAACTACTACTAACAGATACAAATCTTGATCTAGTATCTGAACGCGTGGATTTAGCGATCCGTCTCGGGCCAAACATTCAGATTGGTGTTACCTGCGTAAAGTTATTCAACACGCGCTACCGAGTGTGTGTTAGAGGCTGTTTGAAAAGTCAAAGAAATGGTAAAAAAGCTCTCTCAGTATACGCTGTGAATATATAGTAGACAGCACTGAGAGAGC
>NZ_JACJQM010000254.1:0-5100 GCF_014696655.1 Nostoc sp. FACHB-888
TAAATACACATCTTATGATTGTGAAATCAGTTCAATATTTGGCAAGTCGAAGCGGGGTCAAAAACCCTGGGGATCTGCCAAAATCGCCAGAACCTTGACAACTGGATAACCACAGCGTTTCAATAATTCGGGAAGTTGCAAATTAGTTGCAATAAGGCAGGCTGAAAATGACCTTTTTTTTCGATCTGCCAAAAGCATTCCCAGGAAGCCTGCTCTGTAACAGTTTCAGACCGAGCGGTTTCCAAAGCCTATTACCCCGCAAGGGGACTGAAACAGATTAACAATTCTGCTCCAGCAATTGATTGTTGGATGATGTTTCCAAAGCCTATTACCCCGCAAGGGGACTGAAACCATATCTAAAAAATACAGTCTGTGAACCGTTGTTAGTGTTTCCAAAGCCTATTACCCCGCAAGGGGACTGAAACACTGGTCTGGACAGTTTACAGCCAAGAACCCGACCTGTTTCCAAAGCCTATTACCCCGCAAGGGGACTGAAACACTATACTGGTTTCACTGTAAATGATGCACTAGGAGTTTCCAAAGCCTATTACCCCGCAAGGGGACTGAAACCGAATCCATTCCTAGGGATTCTCATATTTCCTCTCTGTTTCCAAAGCCTATTACCCCGCAAGGGGACTGAAACTAGAATCCCAATCGCCTCGGATACCTCCGATGTAGTAGTTTCCAAAGCCTATTACCCCGCAAGGGGACTGAAACCTGAGACATTGACAGAAGTTAAGAAAATTCTTCGGGAGGTTTCCAAAGCCTATTACCCCGCAAGGGGACTGAAACTAATACTTTTTGTAGTTATGAATCACGTTACAAACAGGTTTCCAAAGCCTATTACCCCGCAAGGGGACTGAAACTGATTACTCCTTTTATTCCAGAGCTTGTACGTCAAGGTTTCCAAAGCCTATTACCCCGCAAGGGGACTGAAACGCCACCAGAGCGATCGGTTGTCTTTTGGTAGATAGAGTTTCCAAAGCCTATTACCCCGCAAGGGGACTGAAACCTGTTTTGGTTTAATGAGGAATAATTTTCCCATACACGAGATTTCCATTAACCAAGGAGCTAAAATTTTACATCAACCGCGATCGCAGTTGTTCAAAGTAGTTTCCAACGAAGAATTCCCTTGGCAGTAAGTTAATTGTTGTTTGGCTGTTGTTCAGTCAAAGAGGATAAAAATTGCGTACAATATTGAGCATTATTTGTAAAGCCCTAAGCAATGCCGAGAGCAGCTACATCTACTAGTGGTAAACCAAAGCCAAAGCAAAAATCTGTTGCTTCTGTTGTGACATGGGCAGATGAAACTGAATTGGTGGGATTAGTGTTTGAACTTGAGTCAAGTGCTTCTGCTTTGCTTTACTCGCAGTACACGATCGGACTGCACGCCTGGTTTCTTGAGCAGGTACGACAATTTGACCCAGACCTTTCAGCGTATCTGCATGATGGAGAATCAGAAAAGCCCTTTAATATCTCAGCTCTGTCAGGTCAACTAGTTGCTAGTGGCAAACAATTACAACTAGAAGCCAACGAAATTTACTACTGGCACGTGAATGCTTTATCTCAACGGGTAGCACAGTTTCTCAAATACTGGTTAACCCAACTACCACACTCCTTAGATTTAAAAGGTGCATCTCTACAGATAAAACAGGTGAGCATTGCTCATGCACCGACTACCTACAAACAACTACTGGAATCATCTACAAATAAACCCTTTACAATTAGTCTCAGTTTTATTTCACCTACAAGCTTTCGTCGGAAAGGAAATCATTTCCCTTTACCAGTACCAGAGAATCTTTTCCATAGTTACTTGCGGCGGTGGAATGATTTTTCGGCGATGCCAACAGAACAAGAACCTTTTCTCAAATGGATTGATGAAGAAGTGATTATTCATCAACACCGCTTAGAATCAATGAAAGTGGCAGCAGGCAAACGTGGGTCAGTCACAGGTTTTACAGGCGCAATCTCATTAGGTTTAACCAAAGCAGCTTTAGCCAAAGAAGAATTTAGCGAGTTGTTTTATGCTTTAGTACGGTTGGCTCCTTACTGCGGCACAGGGCATAAAACCACTTTTGGGCTAGGACAAACTCGCTTGGATTGGGTAGAGCAGCAGGTAAGCAGATCAACTCAGTTGCTAACAAGTCTGCTAGGAGAGCGAATTGAGGAACTGACAAAATTATTTACTGCACAACGCAAACGCACAGGAGGGCAGCGTACTGATAAAATTGCTGTCACCTGGGCAACGATTTTGGCCCGGCGAGAGATGGGAGAATCACTCAAGGCAATCGCTGAAGATTTAGATATGCCGATGTTGACCGTGAAAACTTACGTAAAATTAGCCAGAAAATCGCTTAAACAGCAAAGCAGTAGTTGAGAACCTTTGCTTGTGGACAACGATTAAGTAATTGCCTTATGATTATGTAATCAGCTTAATGGGATGGCAAATCGAAGCGGGGGCTAAAACCCTGGGGGATCTGCCAAAACGGACAGAACCTTGACAAATAAATAACTACAACGTTTCAAAAATTTGGGAAGTTGCAAATAATTTGCAATAAGAGCGGCTGAAAATGACCTTTTTTTCGATCCGTCAAAATGCTTCCCAGGAAGCTTGCCCCATAACAGTTTCAGATGGAGCGGTTTCCACAAACCAAATCCCCTCACGGGGACTGAAACGTTTTATTGAGGTTGGAAGCTACGAAACCTGCTACGTTTCCACAAACCAAATCCCCTCACGGGGACTGAAACAATTTTTATGAATACTCAAAATATCCCAAGACCGCGTTTCCACAAACCAAATCCCCTCACGGGGACTGAAACAGAAAAAGTTGTTGCGGATCGTTAGTTATGTTTTGGTTTCCACAAACCAAATCCCCTCACGGGGACTGAAACTATCGAAAGGAATTGCTGAAGGATTTGAAGATATAGGTTTCCACAAACCAAATCCCCTCACGGGGACTGAAACATAACGCTAGGGTAGGTCTGTATTAGATATCCAGAAGTTTCCACAAACCAAATCCCCTCACGGGGACTGAAACGAGTATGAAACCCGCCACCTAGCCAGCGATGCTAAAGCACTACTGCAAGCAATGGCTAGTTGTCCTGAGTGTTTGAGCGAACAGCAAATACAGGCGATCGCCTCTGCTGTGGCTAATTATCAGATTCCCGAAAATACGACCCCAACGCCTAAGCCAATTCCCAAGCCAAAACTCGTTAAACGTAAGAATTCTAGCAGTTGAGTGTTGCTAATTTATTTTTTAAATAAAACCTAAATAGGCTTATTTACTAGTCAGAACAAACAGCATATTACAAATGATGTTTGTAACTGTAAAATGGGAATACTAAATGTAGAAGAAAATGGCTTATATAATGCTAATTGCTGTATCAATTAAAATTTACTTAAATTGTTAATAAAACAGCTAAACTAACTTTATAGTTCAGTTTTTACTTTACCCCATTCTCAAGCTATAAACCGCTTGCCATTTCTTTAAATAGTTTCCTGGTATAGTTCTGAGGTATGGAGCAAATAGCTGGACAAAATACAAAATCTTAAAATGAAAAATTACTGAAACATGCATTTCATCAACCAAGCACGAAATTTGGCGGATACGCTCAAAGATAAAGCGCAAGAAGCAGCAACTAATACAGCAAAGGGTATAGAAGAAGTAGTTGATGGAATCAAAAATACTACTGTAGAGATTACTACCTCAAGCATTAATGCAATAAATGATTTACCTGCAACAGCACAGCAGGGTTTTCAAGCTGTACAAAATGTGGGTAAAGCATTAGAAGGCACTGCTATTGCTGTGACAACTTCGAGTGTAGCTATAGCTGAGGCATTACAAAACCTGCCTAAGACAGCTGCGGAACTAGCCCTAGAGATGCCCAAGATTGCATATAGATTGAGGTATCGTGCTGGTCTGAGAACTGGAGATTTACCTCGCTCTGATACAGATGTCATGAAGCTGTTTGAAAAAATTCCAGGCACATCAAAGGTTGGAGTCAACGAAAGGACTATCCGTGAATTCTTGAGCGACAAGCATGGGAGCCATATCATTCCACGTTCTCAAAGTGGCTCAAATGGTGCTGACAACATCTTATGGGAAGTGGGTGTTGATAATCTGCGTCGCGGAGCCGAAGTAATGACTGTGGGGGAGCAGTTTTATATTCGGGTTTATAATGCAGTAGATTCTATTATCTGCAATTCTGGAACAATTGCTAGGCTGGGGATCACTGCTACAGGAACCGCTATTCTCACACAAGTTATAGTCACAGCGATTTCATACTCCTTGGATCTTTATCGGGGCGACATTACTGTTGAAGAATATAAAAATTTAATTGTAGAAGATGCAAAAGTAGCAGGTATTGCGACACCAATTGTTTTTCTGGTCTTAGTAGCTGTATTAGCCTTATTTCCAGAATTTACAGTTGTATTATCTGCACCAGTGGTTATTGCAGGTTTCAATGCCTTATTTGGCATGAGTATTGCGATGCCGATAGTACAATCGCTACTTCGTCATGCTCAAGCTGGTGGTTTTGGCATAGAAACTGTTGAGGCAGAAAGAAATGCGCTTGGTGGTTCTACACCTGCTTGAAATCTGCGATCAACTTTACAATGAGTGCTGGCTTCATCTTCAAGGCTACTCTTGTTTGGGCTGATTACACACATCAACCTTTAATGCGATCGCGGCAGGTGTTTTTAGAAGCCACATTGAATTTTGAACAGATTTACTGATAAAGATTGTTTGAAATTAGCTTTTCAGTACTGGAGCGTAGTCTAATGCAGCACGATCCCATTGTGCTGAATTGGCTGCTGCTTCGTATGTAGATTGTAAAAACTTAAGCACCATTGCATCTGGGTCGTTAGCTTGGCGCACTACTTCGTAGGGCAGGATAAATTCTCTCATGTCTGAGCTATAACTCGCTTCTTGTGGCTCAATGGGGTAATTTTTAAATCCTTCAGGTTCTGGGTAAGCATAGGCATAGAATAAAGCTTCTTGTCCGCCACCGCCAAACCAAAAACCACAACTACTGACCTCATGCGAGTACGCTTCCCGCGTTACCCAATCGGCCATATTCGGTACACCACCCGGGTGTTGT
>NZ_JACJQM010000255.1:0-5088 GCF_014696655.1 Nostoc sp. FACHB-888
CTATCTTCTGCTCTCTCTAACTGGACTAAATACTGCTTGATAAATTTGTAATCACCTCTGGCGTTGACTTTGGAGCGAGAATCTACTGGCGTTGTAGTATTACTTGCCAGGGCTATATCTTTAGCTGATTCTTCAGTCAGTCCAATGTGGATGGTAACTTTTACTCTGGCTTCGGTTAAATCGTATTTGTAATTTTTTGCTTGCTCAAAGGCTAAAACTGTATGCCCACCGTTAATAATCCCATCGCTACCGCCCTCGTTAGCTTCTAATATCTCCAGTTCTAGCTCAGTTTTATTTCTGTTGGGCTTAACTTTATTGGCTGACAGAACGATTCCACTGTGACGAGAGAAGAATTTTGCAGGTTCGGTCGTCAGCGAGTCGAAGATTTGTCTGTAGGTCGCGCTTTTGCGGTTCGGTTCGCGGATGTTCGGTTCTAGCGGCAGGTCTATAGGGAAACTGTCTACATGGGCTGTGGCGATAATGCAATTGGGATTGGCTTGAAAATGGTTATCTATCTTGATGTTCCAAGTCTTGGGCATACTTTATTTGTTGATGGAAGTAAATTCTATGTTAACCAAAACCCTGATCCTGATATCGCATTTCTCAAAATGCCGAGTCCGTTAGAGATTGGACTACAACATATCTCAGCATCTGGGTAGTTAAATTATTTGAATCTGCGGTAGAACTAACACAGATGAAAAGCCGGAATTCACAGCAAGCAACATTATATTTAATTTGTACAGTGCCTAAATCCTACTTTAGATAAAGAGTACTTAAACTCTCTATGTTTAGGTACTCCCTTATGCAAAGCTCTTTGGAACTATCAAGTAACAGTTTAGTTACTGCACTTACCTGCAAAAACTTACTCAAGATAGACTATTATTCATACTTAAGTTAGTTGCAAAAAGTGCTAATGTTAAAAAGTTTTATAGAACATCTATAACGCCGGCTTGAGCTGTTAGTTTCACTTGAAACGCATTTATACTTATTTTCGTTATGAGAATGGCTGCTTTACTAATATTCAGCAAGCGCACAGTACTATGACTTCCACTAAGATTCATTCACTTGTATGTATTTACTCTCGTGTTTTAGTCGTATTTTACACTCCATGTAAATGCTGGCAGTTTCGGATTGTTAGCCCCGATGGCACGGTATTGGGTGACTATCCGATTTACTATAGTGCTGAAGCAGCAGCCAAAGCTGGGCGTGAATGGATTTATCAAAAGCGGTAAAGCGATTAATTCATTTGGTGGCAACCTCAGTGGCAAAAGTACTCTCATCGCGTTAGCAGGAGAGTCATCACCTGTAGCCTTTAGAGAGAATTTAATTTGTAGCGATAGCTTTTAAAGCGATAACAGTCATTTTTTGCAATTCTTATCATTAGTTCTACTTTTTCTAGCAGATTCCACAGGCTTTCCACAGTTGTTTTACAAGATAATCGGCTTCTGTTCACCTAATGAGTATTTTGTCATGTCTGTAGCAATCAGTCTACATCACTGAGTTATTGTTAAGTAACGTAAACAAAACCTGCCTCTAACCCTCATTTTCACGTAATTATTTATTTTTTCTATATTTCTCTTTAACATTTAGCAACATTGACAAACCGAGCCAATCAGCACACAATAAATCGACTAGCCTTTGTCGCCCGTTCCATTTTGAACATCAACTGTATAAAAATATTCAGTTGTTAGTGCAAATGGTTTGGCAAGCGAGGAACGGGGTGAAACAGTACAAACGCTGCATCACCTCTAGCTTATTGTCTCTATAATTTGCTCTTTCGGAAGCTTTGAACGGATGAACTCAACCCAAAATATCTTTACTACCCTTCCTGAAACCCTGCATCAATCTCTCAATACCTACTTAGAAAAACATCCTGATTGGGATGAACGTCGGCTTATTACCGCAGCTATTTCTCTCTTTCTACTGCAAAATGCTGATGGTGACCGGAGTGTTTCCCAAGTTTATCTAGAAACTCTGTTTCGTCGCGGCTAATTTAGAAAAGTTAACGCTTATTAATAAGTTCTCAACTGTGACAAGAATTAATTCAATTCCCTTAAAAAAATTAATATGAGAAAGCCGTCTCTGATTATTTCTTTAGCTATACTAGCTTTTAGCAGCGTAGTTGTTAATAGCCAAGAAACCTACTCGCCCAATACTTACACTCAATCTGTTAAGCGTGAAGTTTTAGCAAGTGGTTATCCTATGCAAGATAAAAAGCAAATTCTTGAGCTTGTACGTTATACCATCGCACCAAGAACGAAACTCCCTACTCATACTCATCCGGGAATGCAGATTGAACGAGTAGAGGTGGGAACTCTAACTTATACTGTTGTGGAAGGAGAAGCTAAAGTAACGAAAGCTAACGGTACAGATTTAATTCTTCAAAAAGGGAAAACTATACAGCTTACAGTGGGAGATTCTTTAGTTGAATCTGCCGGAATGGTTCATTATGCAGAAAACCAAACAAACAAACCGATTATTTTATTATCTGCTTCTCTATTTAATGCTAATCAACCAAAAGCTATTCTAGCCAATCCTGCAAACAGATAAAAAGTACAAGCGAATTCAGTTTAGGCGATCGCACAAGTTTCCATCTGTACTACAATGCGACAAGCTTCGATATCGCCAGCTAACATGAGGTATGGGCTTTGGAATTGCACTCATAAGCAAAAACTTAGTGTGAATAGGTTGGTGTTTATGAGAAATGCAGACCTAACAGTGCGTCTGGTAGAGTTGGCCGTAAACGGGAGCTTTTCTTTAATTCTAGGTTTTTACTATTTATCTTCAGTAGTCAGAGAACGAATTAAGCTAATCGGCATTTAAGCTGCATAATATAAATGCAGAGTCGATTGAAAGTAACTATGCCACCACCAGCCAAAAATTTTTTAACTTCGGAACAAGTTACTCAGCTACAGCAGGCTCTTAAGGAGAGTGAGCTACCACACGTAAGGGAAAGAATTTTAATTATTCTGCTCCAAAACTACATTGCTCATCGTCTATTCCAATCAGTAGATGAGTTGAAGTCTTTACTCGATAAGCTATTGAACCAAGGTGAGCTAGTCATTAAGTGGCATCGAAAGATAAAAAACAAGGGCAATAGTGGCTATGTTGCAATTTAAATGCCGATTAGCTTAATTCCCGAATCACATCAGTTACTGGTCTGCCAGTCTTTGAGCAGTATTTTTCCAGCTTCTCTGCTTCACTTGATGTGAGATTGATTGTAAGTCGTTTAGCAGCCCATTTTTTATTCATAATAGATATTAGAAAAGTTTGATTTAGCAACTACTTCTCTAATATCAATCACTTAATATGTTCTTTAACATGGGGCTACCACTGGCTTTTAATTTAAGAGATGATGAAGCAAACTAATATGTTTTTGGAAATAATAGTGAGGACGTAAAGTCTATTTTATAGGATAAAGTTCTAGCTCATTAAAACCAATAATTATTAAGACATTATCAAGAAAGGATAAAATACTCTCACACAAAATAGGTACTCTGGTCAAGTAAGTTTTTATCGTTTCTTAAAAAAGCATTCTTTTGCATTTTGATATACATCAACATCCATTGCCAAAGCACTCTTATTGGAGATATTAAAGCGATTGAGGAAGCGATCGCGCTTTTTTTACATCTGCAATTCAACACTTACATTTCCCCCACTATCTGAAGAACAGCGATGGCTGCGCCAATGCCTGCCTTCTTGATGCCCGAACGCCAATAGCGTCTCCTCTCTTGAGAAGGGCTGTAGGGAGGACATTACAGCTTTGCAGTGATTGAATTGCTAGTGGTAAAGGCATTCATCTATGGCGCTACTTTTTCTTTAAACTGTAACAAGCAGAAAATGCAGGCACAATGGTTGCTGGAATTGTCGTTACCTCTTGGGTTTTGGAATTACACCCTTCACGCTAGTAGCGATGCTGAAGGCGGCAAGCTACGCGTCGCTCGAATGTGCTAAACCCTATAATTCCAGAGGCGTTACGCTTAATGTAAGGAAATAAACTTAGTTAAGATCCCAAAATGTCCTCACCACAAATCCAATCCTACGGTTGTAACAACTCTCTAGACCAGCCTTTATCCACTCTGCCGTCGTGGAAAATCAAACTGCTGTATGACGGTCAATGTCCCTTGTGTCTGCGTGAGGTTAACTTTTTGAAGAAGCGGGACGCAAGTCGAGGGCTGGTAGCGTTTGTAGATATTGCAGTTGATGACTACAATCCCCAAGCAGATGGCGGCGTTGACTATGAAACTGCAATGGGGCGTATTCATGCTGTGTTGCCAGACGGAACGCTAGTTAAAAATGTTGAGGTTTTCCGTCGCATTTATGAAATTCTGGGGATGGGATGGGTCTATGCTGCAACTTCCTTACCTGTTATCGGTGCTATTGCCAACTTCCTATATGGGATTTGGGCAGACTGGCGACTTTTCCTGACAGGGCGACCAGATTTAGCGACTATTGTACGAGAGCGTTCTTCTCGACAAGCTTGCAAGACCCAAAGCCGTTGTCGCTTAATGGATGAAGATGACTAAGCCCAGTTTCACAATAAACGAAGCCATTAAAATCGCTATAACCATTGTATAGTAAGCATTTTAGATTTTCAGATAAGTCTATTGAACCTTGGTTTTATACCTGGGCTGATGTCGGAACTGCCAGAGTTCGATTCTTATTTGAGTCTTTGGAAAACCTTAACTTTAATCAAAGTTTTTTCTGACTTACGGAAGCAAACAAAACAGCGAGTATTAAGCCAGGATGGAGATGAATACAACAACACGAACGCTGCTAAAGTAACAGTTGAGAAATACTGCCAGCATCAAGACAGAGAGTACAAAGAATATCAAAAAAAGCTTACTGAGTTGCAGGAGTAAAGCTGACAAGCAAGAAGAAATTAATGTGTAATTTTTTATGACAGTTAAATAATCTATCGCTTTCAAAACGCTTTATTAGATTGCTCTGATGTTGACTAATTTTCTGCCATTACAAGTTAATCAACCAATACGGTTCAGTTAAGGCTGAAAGACTGATTAGTGATATGAAATTTAAGAGCTTCAACTGGTTGTCCAGTACCTCTGTGTGTTGGCTTTTTAGAACGAA
>NZ_JACJQM010000256.1:0-5054 GCF_014696655.1 Nostoc sp. FACHB-888
AAAGGGGGGAACCGGAATCAGAGTCCCCCTTTTTAAGGGGGATTTAGGGGGATCTAAAACGTTTTGCTACCAAGATGAGAACTTTTCAAACATCCTCTTAGCATTTAGCGGCATTGGAGCAGGTGTCTATGCTATTGTTACTAGTATTGAAGCCGTTGGTTTATGGTACGAAAAGCGTTGGGCACATATCTTGGTATTGGGACTTGTCGGCATCAGTATTCCACCAGAGATTTATGAATTAATTCGGGGAATATCTGTTATAAAAACATTGATTTTTTTGTTGAACTTAGCAGTGCTTGGCTATTTATTCCGCAATTTTCCTAAACATCCAAATTAATTTTTTATTTGATTCTTTGGGTCAACACAAAACTAAGACCGCACGTTGTACAATCGCTAGAAGTACAATCTGGAGAGCGACTTGCCTAGATCGATTCAGTCTACTCAACCACCACTAAAATTTATTACTCAACGATTGAACCCCCTGGTACTCCAGATTGTTCGGTGGTTACTACCGATCGCACTACGGTTCCGCACTAGACCTTGGTTAACGGCTGGTATTGTGCGGGTTGAAGCCAAGAATGTTGAGGTATTAGCTGAACTTTATCAACAATTTCAAGCTGGAAAAATTCGCTTTTTGTTGGCATTTCGCCATCCAGAGGTGGAAGATCCTCTCTGTATGCTGTATTTGCTTTCCCGCATTGTGCCACAGGTTGCTCGTCAGAAAGGTATTACACTACAATCCCTTGTTCACAGCTATTTTCTCTATGACCGAGGTATGACAGTTTGGGCTGGAGATTGGCTAGGTTGGTTGTTTTCTCGCATAGGAGGTGTGCCAGTTCATCGCGGTAGACGACTAGATCGCCAAGCTATTCAAACAGCACGCGAGTTGTTTGCTAATGGCAAACTACCGATCGCAGTAGCACCCGAAGGCGGTACTAATGGTCATAGTGGTATTGTTAGCCCCTTGGAACCCGGTGTTGCTCAAATGGGGTTCTGGTGTGTAGAAGACTTGCAAAAAGCTAATCGGGCTGAGACTGTGATCATTGTGCCGATCGCTATCCAGTATCGCTACGTTGAGCCACCTTGGTCTAAACTAGATTGGCTGCTCGGTAAGTTGGAAGCTGATAGTGGCTTGCCGCCAATGGAAATTGAGCAAGGCGCGAACGAAGAGATTTACTATCAACGCCTTTGTCGGTTAGCTGAATATCTAATTACCGAGATGGAAGAATTTTATCGTCGCTTCTATCATCAAGATATCCCAAAAACCATCTCAACTGATGAATCTGCTAGTCACAATCAGGTGTTGATTGCTCGACTTTATCGGTTACTCGATAAGGCTTTACAAGTTACCGAGCAATATTTTGGAGTTCAAGGGCAAGGTAATTTTATTGATCGCTGTCGCCGCTTAGAAGAGGCTGGCTGGAATTACATTTATCGGGAAGATTTGCCAGATATCGATGCTTTACCACCTTTTAAACGCGGTTTGGCAGACTGGATTGCCCAAGAAGCAGACTTGCGAATGCGGCATATGCGGATAGTGGAAAGTTTTGTTGCAGTTACAGCTAGTTATATTCAGGAACAACCGACGGCGGAACGATTTGCAGAAACAGCTTTGCTTGTATTCGATATGCTTTCTAGAATTCAAGATACAACACTTCCGGGGCGACCTCGCTTAGGTTTGCGAGAGACACAGATCACCGTAGGGGAGCCAATTTCAGTAACCGAACGCTGGAAAAATTGTCAAGGCGATCGCAATGCGGCTAAAAAAGCTGTGACCGATTTAACGAAAGATTTGCAGGTTGCTTTAGAGAAAATGATTGCTTGATTACCTGGCGCAGAGGTGATAATTATCCTTAAGGGGAACTAGTTTTAGAAACTTCTGGACTGCGAATTATTATATGTCCCTTATCACTTTGTTGAATCGCCAACACCGAGGGTATTTCGTTAGGTTTTGCATTTGGGGGCAATGCTCGAAACAAATAAATCCAGCCGCCACGTTCTAGGAGTAAACGCCAAACTCGCGGCTGTTTTGGATTAGTAATAATATCAGTATCTTCTCTGCCTCGCAAGTCATCGAATAGACCTATATCGCCAATTATACGGTAGCCTTTTAAGGATGGATTGGTAAATATATCATCAAGTTTACGTCCCACAGCAAACTTTTCTTCAGGTGTAATTAACGCTACAACGGGTAAGGTGGAGTTTTGACCAGCATCGCGCCTAGCATCTGCAACGCCTTGCCAACGAGCTAACCAAAATATCACAATTAAAACCCAGGATACTATTACTATTTCATTAACTAGCGATCGCAGAAAATCAACTGAACGCAATTGCCCAAAACCAAATTCAGCTAGAGATTTAAGCTGTTTAGCTGTCCATGAGCGTTTGTGTTGAGTTGCAGAGATGATGCGACTTAGTAATAATTGGCTGGTAGAGACTACCGTATCGCTGATGATTTTAATTAACCATAATGTTGCCTGAATTGCGATTGCAGCGAGAAAAAAGGCGATCGCTGTTTTGCATATTGCCCAGCCATCTCCGAGAAATATTTGCAGGGGAACTATCAAAAAAGACTGTGCAGGTAAGTCGAGGGTATTCAGTTCTAGTTGGAAAAAGTAGAAATATGACCAACGGTAAATCCAGCCTGCAAAGAAAAGCGCCGCACCCAGTAAGCCCAGTACACTAGTGAATTTACCTAAAATATTGGTTTCTTGGTTGGGGGTTTGGGTCATAAGGGAGATGAGGGATATAAGGGAAACAAATATACTGTGACCTCACTTCCATTCCTCTCTCCTAAAAGGCTACGGTGTACACATTGCTGGGTGCAAAATGTGTATTGATCCCCCTAAATCCCCCTTAAAAAGGGGGACTTTAAGAGCTTTTTGCCCCCCTTTTTAAGGGGGGTTGGGGGGATCAAAAGCCTGTGGTGCAACTTTAGAAGACTTGTGTGTACACCGTAGCTCCTAAAAGGAGAGAGGCTTTGAATCTTACTCCCCTTCCCTTGCAGGGAAGGGGTTGGGGGTTAGGTCTGTATTCCACTCAACTGCAAACTGTTATAAGTAAACAATCAGTTGATTTTAGTGATTTTACGTAAATTTGGTATCCGCCTTTGAAGTTTAATGAGAAACTTAAACATAGTCAAATATACCGTTAAAGCCATGAAAGCTTTTTTCCAGGGATGGTTTGTGGCAATCTTAGTAATGGCAGCAGCGATCGCAGGAAACATTCAAGCTGTAATTAGCCAGGATATCAAAACGGGAAATTTGTTATTGGTACAGACACCAGTCAACGCAAATGAATTAGACCTTGCAGTAGCGTTACCAGAGTTAGCAGAAGTCATCCTTAAGGGGGGTGAGTCGAGTAGTGGCCAGATAACAGGAATTGATGCACAGGGAGAAGAACTATCAATTCAGCGTAGTGGTAAAACTGCCACAATTCCCTTGAGCAAAATTCAAAGAGTAGTTTTTAAGAATGGGGCATTGGTTTACAGAAGCAATGGCCGGCAAATTATCCGGGGTGAGCGCGATCGCCCCACAGGTAAACTAGTAACTTGGAGTGGTATCCCCCTAAATACTTTTACTATAAAAAATTCTACTCAGGGTCAAGCCGTGGTGAAGCTGAAACCACCGGTAGTTACCACAGCACAGTTGCGGGGTATTCAGTCAGTGGCTAGAGATAGGCAATATGTTGTGGATGAAATCCAGTTCAATTCGCAACAAAGAACGATCACTATTTTGGCAAAACCTTATTGAGCGTGAATTATGAAATATTGAAGCGTTTACAACAAATGCTTCGATGCTAGCAACAAATGTTCAAACGTTTGCAACAAATATTCAAATATCTGCAACAAATGTTTAAACGTTTATAACAAATGTTCAAATATGGGCAACAAATGTTCAAACGTTTGCAACAAATATTTAAATATCTGCAACAAATGTTCAAACGTTTATAACAAATGTTCAAATATGGGCAACAAATGTTTAAACGTTTGCAACAAACGTTCAAACATTTCTAACAAATGCTTAAACGTTTGCAACAAATGCTTAAATGCTAGTAAAAAACGTTCCAACATTTCCAACAAACGTTAAAACATTTCCAACAAATACTTAAACGTTTGCAACAACTGCTTTGATGTTAGTAACAAATGTTTTAAGGATTATAGGTGTTACGCAAATTTGACGTATTTTTGTCATTGCAAGTGGAGCGATGTCTACGACGAGCTACGCCTACGCTCTTAGCGTTCCTGTAGGGTAGGAAGCTTTGACCAAATATTTTGATGTTGCTAACGGTCAATTTAAAACAGTTACCTCTGCGCTCTTGTATGAAAAAAATTCTTACCAGTTTTTTGGCTTTGGGTATTTGTCTAACGCCTTTAACAGTAATGCTAATGGTTCAACCCACCTGGGGACAGGCTCAAAATTCGCGATCGCAAGAAGCAGAAAGACTACTAGAGCAAGGGAGAAAACTGACACAGCAACAGGAACACCAAAAGGCAATACAAATATTACAGCAAGCTTTAACCATCGTGCGAGAACTCAAAGACCAAAAACGTGAAGCAACCACACTGGTTCGCCTTGGGTTGAACTATAGCCGTTTAGGACAAAAGCAAAAAGCACTCGATTTTTACAACCAAGCTCTTCCTATAAGGCGGGCTGTGGGCGATCGCTCTGGTGAAGCCACTACTCTCAATAATATCGGTCGAGTCTACGACGATTTAGGACAAAAGCAAAAAGCCCTCGATTTTTACAACCAAGCTCTGCCCCTTTTGCGTGCTGTGGGCAATCGCTCTGTTGAAGCCACTACACTTAATAATATCGGTTTAGTCTACTCCGATTTAGGACAAAAGCAAAAAGCACTCGATTTCTACAACCAAGCTCTTCCTATAAGGCGGGCTGTGGGCGATCGCTCTGTTGAAGCCACTACACTTAATAATATCGGTTTAGTCTACTCCGATTTAGGACAAAAGCAAAAAGCACTCGATTTTTACAACCAAGCTCTTCCTATAAGGCGGGCTGTGGGCGATCGCTCTGGTGAAGCCACTACTCTCAATAATA
>NZ_JACJQM010000257.1:0-4993 GCF_014696655.1 Nostoc sp. FACHB-888
TATCTGTCAAAAAATGATGCTTCGACACAAGTTCTCTATTTAAATAACAGAATTTTCTCTGATTTTTTTTCAAAATGAGAATTGCTGGCCGCACTCAAAGAAGCTGGAATTTTTGAATTTGATACTGTAATCGTAGCAATTGGCAATTATGTTCAGGAAAGTATTATAACTACCCTAAATGTGAAAGAGGCTGGTGTACCCCACGTCGTTGCCAAAGCTTCTAGTGAAGTTCACCAGAAACTGTTGCGGCGAGTCGGAGCAGATCATGTTGTTTTTCCTGAGTATGAAGCAGGTCGTGTCTTAGCGCGTACACTTACTAAACCCGCAATCTTAGATCGGTTTGATCTAGACCCAGATAACAGTATTGTAGAGTTGATTGTGCCTGATGAATTTCACGACAAAACAATCACTGAGCTTCAACTTCGTAACCGCTACGGTTTAAATTTCTTAGCAGTGAGCCAGGATGGTAAATTTATAATTAATCCTGACCCCACCAAGCGTTTAGAGCGTGGTTCAGCAATGGTAGTTATTGGCTGCAACAAAGATATCAATCGTTTGCCGATTTAAAAAACTTAGGAGTTAGAAAACATTTATAAAGTAAATCTTTAGACAAGAAAACGACGCAACATGATACGAGTCATGACAGCATAAATAGCCAGGGTAAGCGCATCGAATTTTGTAGCTCTTGATACAGATAAAAAGCTTAAAACTGTATCTGAATATCAATTTTTCATTCAAAGTAGGACAAATTGTCGTAAATGATTGAAAAAACATGGGTCAAATAGCTTTTTATATTTTTTCGCCACATAAATACGAAAATGTCAATCCTACCCCTTGGCTCAGTGTAGTAATTTTGAACTTATTTGTGCTTTGGTTGAACCCCAAAACCACTGTGTCAATAGAGTTTGAGATGCGCTTACCCTGGGTCGCTACACCTAACTCCTAACTTTTTACTGATGCTTGGTAAAAGGAACTTTGCTGTTTTGACTATCATCTAGCTTATGAGTCTGACGACGTGGACTCAAGCGATCACGAATTTTGCCAATCACGATATATAAAATTGGTACAAAAAACAGAGTCAAGAAAGTAGAGACAATTGTACCACCAGCAATCGCAGTGCCAAGAGATTTTCTACTAGCTGCTCCTGCTCCTTCAGGATTTACCAATGGCCAAATGCCCAAGATAAAGGCGAAGGAAGTCATTAGGATAGGTCGTAAGCGTTCTTGTGATGCTTGCACTGCTGCTTTGGTAATTGAAAGACCCCGCTCTTGCAGTTGGTTGGCAAATTCCACAATCAGAATGGCATTTTTACTTGCTAGACCAATCAGCATTACTAAACCAACCTGGCAAAATACATCGTTAGCTAAACCCCGCAACATCTGCGCGGACAACGCCCCTAAAATAGCTAGGGGAACTGACAGCATAATAATCAGTGGGTCAACATAGTTCTCATACTGAGCAGCCAGCACCAAAAAGACAAAGACAAGCCCCAATCCAAAAATCAGGGGCGCTAGACCGCCAGACTGTTTTTCTTCGGCAACGATCCCCGACCATTCATAGCCCATACTTGCTGGCAAAACCTGCTTTGCTAGTTGTTCCATAGCTACTGTTGCTTCACCGGAACTATAACCAGGAGCGGCGGAACCGTTGATTTCAATGGAGCGGAACAAGTTGTAATGATTAATCGTTTGCGCCCCGGTGGCAGAAGTAATTTTCAAGAGATTGCTCAGGGCAATCATCTGATTATTAGCAGAACGCACGTATAATTTCCCGATATCCGCGGGGTTAGAGCGAAACTGAGCGTCCGCTTGAACATACACCCGATAAGTTCGTTGTAGCAAATTAAAGTCGTTGACATACCGCGAACCTAAGTAAGACTGTAGGGTATTAAAGATATCATTTACTCCAACTTGCAGGGATTTAGCTTTGTTACGGTCTACTTCAATTAACATCTGCGGTGTATTTGCGCTAAAAGTGCTAAACACAGCTTGCAATCCTGGTGTCTGATTACCGCGTTGGAGTAGCTGACCCATAACTTGCACTAAGTTATTTAAACCACTGTTCCCTGTTCTGTCTTGTAGCTCAAACTGGAAACCGCCGAAACTGCCTAAACCCTGAATAGATGGTGGATTCACCGGGAAAATTCTTGCTTCGGGAATTGCCCCAAACACTCCAGCCAACTTACCAATAATTGCTTGTGCTGACTGTCCCGGTTCGTGACGCTTTTCCCAAGGCTCAAGAGTGGAAAAGATCGCACCACTATTGGCAGAGTTACCACTAAAACCAAAGCCACCGATGGCGAAAGTACCTGTGACTTCCGGCAATTTGAGGATTTCTTTTTCTACCTGAGCCATCACTTTGCTGGTGTAGTTGAGTGAAACTCCCTCTGGCCCTTGGATAAGGGTAATGAAATAACCTTGGTCGTCATCAGGGATAAACGCTGTAGGTATGCTGATGTAAAGCCAGCCCGTCACCCCCAAGGACAATATAAATATCCCCACTACGATCGCTTTCACCCGTGTCAAGCGCTTGAGTATTTCCTCATACTGTCTGCGTGTCCAATCAATAAACCTGTTAACCCGCTCAAAAATCCAGCCTAACCAACCGCCTGGTCTTTGCCCTGGACGCAGTAGCAAGGCTGAGAGGGAAGGAGTTAAGGTAATGGCCAGAAAGGTAGAAATCGCCATTGAAAAAGCGATCGTCAGCGCAAATTGCTTATATATCTGTCCCGTAGCTCCTGGGAAGAATGCCACGGGTACAAATACAGCCATTATCACTAGGGAAGTTGCAATCACTGCCCCAAACAGCTCCCGCATTGACTCAGAGGCAGCTTGCCGGGGCGACATCTCCTCATTTTCAATTAAGCGAGAGATATTCTCAACAATCACAATTGCGTCATCAACCACCAATCCCGTTGCCAAAGTTAAACCAAACATGGTCAGGGTGTTAATCGAAAATCCAAAAACTTTGATAAAGGCAAAAGTACCAATCAAGGTTAGGGGAACGACAATCACCGGAATCAGTGTAGTCCGCCAGTCCTGCAAGAAGATATAAATTACTAAAACGACCAGAGCGATCGCTTCTATCAACGTCTTAACTACTTCTGCTAGCGACGCTTCCACAAAAAGTGTTGTATCAAACGCCACCTGATATTTCAGTCCTGGGGGAAAACTTTGCTTCAGCCGCAGCATTTCGCTTTTAACTGCCCTAGCAACGTCTAAAGCGTTACTCCCAGGACTGGGAAATATCCCTAGACCCACACCTTCGTTGCCTCTAAATCGCAGAAAAGTACTGTAATTTTCTGCTCCCAATTCCGCCCGACCCACATCTTTCAACTTTACCAGCGTGCCATTCTCAGATGTCTTGATCACCATGTCGGCAAATTCTGTTGCCCCACTTAGTCTGCCAATAGCTTGCAAATCGATTTGATACATCTGATCTGGTAATGTTGGCTGTTGCCCAATTTGCCCAGCCCCCACCTGTAAGTTTTGCTCATTGAGTGCATCGATCACATCTTGGGGGGTGAGGTTACGACTAGCAAGGCTACTGGGGTTGAGCCACAAGCGCATCGCATAGCGGCGTTCACCAAAAATCTGCACCTCACCCACTCCTTTGATTCTTTTGAGGGCATCTACTATGTAGAGGTCAGCATAATTACTTAAAAAAACGTTGTCGTATTCTTTATTATCGGAGTACAGCCCGATCGCTAAGAGAATGTTATTAGACTGTTTAGTGACAGTGACTCCAGTTTGCTGCACAACTTCTGGTAAGAGCGGTTGGGCGATTGACACACGATTTTGCACATCGACTGCTGCAATATCTTTATTGCGCGATGCGTCAAATGTAACTGTAATCGTACTATTGCCATTGTTGCTACTATTTGAAGTCATGTATTTCATGCCTTCAACGCCATTAATCTGCCGCTCTAAGATAGTCGTGACGGTATTTTCTACAACTTCAGCATTAGCACCGACATAGTTAGCAGTAACGTTAATTTGAGTCGGGCTGATCTCTGGATATTGGTCTGTGGCTAGTGTCGGGATACTAATGGCTCCTACCAACAAAATGATGATGGAGCAAACACTTGCAAATACAGGTCGCTTAATAAAAAAATCAACAAACATGGGGATTGGCGGTAGGTATTTGGTAGTATGCTGGCAGGAACATACCACAATTTAGCATCCATTTTTAAGATTCTGGAGCGATTGCAACACCATCCCTGAGATTA
Source organism: Nostoc sp. FACHB-888 (assembly GCF_014696655.1). NCBI lineage: Bacteria > Bacillati > Cyanobacteriota > Cyanophyceae > Nostocales > Nostocaceae > Nostoc > Nostoc sp. FACHB-888. Next base: position 4,229 of record NZ_JACJQM010000257.1, read on the forward strand.
ACCAGCCCTGAGATAATAACTTTATTATCTTTGATTTCACCTAGTACGTGTTTTAAAAATCGATAAAATCTTGAAAATACTAAAGATTAGTGAGTTTAGCATTTACCTATGATTCTTCCACCGCAGCGTCGAGGCGACTTGACACAGCAGCAATGGAAGCGATTAAAGTCACTCCTTTAAGCTAAAAAGCTAGGAAGAGGCCGTCCAAGTAAAGATCACCGCACAATCATCAATGGAATGTTGTGGATTCTGCGAACGCTCCGCGCCGTGGTGCAATCTACCAAAACATTGTGGCGCATGGGAAACAGTAGCAGGTCGATTTTTCCGTTGGTGTAAAAATGGGCTTTGGCAAAAGATTTTACAATCTTTCCAGCGACTGGCTGATGCGTCGGGGTAGTTAGATTGGGAAGTTCATTATGTAGATGGTAGGTAGCGTTATCCGCGCCCACCAACATACGCCTGGGGCACTCATGGGGAGCTAGACGTTACAAATGAGATATCATATCTGCCATTGAACAAGTACTTTTTACAACATTACGTCTGTGTTCCAAGAGTAAATTTATTTAAACTTGCATAGTTGAGAAGTTAAGACATTATAGGCAGGAGAAATTGGTAAATAATAATCTGCGATCGGATCGATAATGACGTATCGAACAGAGTTACCACTAATATCTAATGTGGCTAAAATGTTTTTCTGATTCAAGCTAAAAATTTTAATTCCTCTTTGAAACAAACGTTGAAATAAGTATGTAGTCTGAATTTTGA
>NZ_JACJQM010000258.1:0-4948 GCF_014696655.1 Nostoc sp. FACHB-888
AAAGATGGAAGCGAAGAAGAAATTCAATTTGACGAGTACCAACAAAAAGCAAGCATTTCTGAAGATGCGGCAATTGGTTGTCTAAGTGATGATCTGCTAAACTCTGAGATTGAAGAAATCATTTTTGAACATCCAGATTTAGAATTATGCAGTAGCGGTGTAGAGATTATTGATTCACCTGGATTGAACGAACGTCCCGAACTCACAGCTGTTACTCAAAAGTTACTCCAAGATATTGATGCCGCTATTTTTATTACTAATGCCTCACGTTCATTAACGCAAGGTGAGCGCAACTTGTTACATGAATTGAAAATCAAATTGAACGATGGTAAAGATGACATACCTGCAAATAACTTATTTATTGTGGGAAATTTTATGGATTTAGTACGTACACAAAAAGGTTGCGAACAAGTTAAACAGAGGATTCTTAATTTTGTTCAAGGTGATAATCCGATAATTACAGATAAAAACCGTGTTCATTTTATTTCGGGGCAAGCTGCACTTGATGCAATTTTAAACGGATACGTGGATGAGTATAGAAAAAGTTTTGATAGCTTTACTAAATCAATAGAAAAGTTTTTAATGTTTGAACGCGGACCATTAAAAATTGAACGAGCAGTCAATGAAGCTAATAGGTTAATTAAAAAAATTATCAATATACTAGAGAAATCTGACTACACCTTAAAAGGTAATCTAGAGATTAATCAAACTGAAAAACAGAAAATTTTAGAGAAAATTGGAGAAGCCAGTGGACGTGATGTAAAAATATGTATGGTAGCGGTTAAACTTATAGATCAAGCACTTGAAAAAGCCAATAATTCTTGGAATGAGTGGTACGAAGATTTAAGCGAACATATGTTATCAAGAAGCAAACATTGGTATCTTAAACATAGTCCAATTTGGAACCGAGAAAAATTAATTTTAGAGTATGTTCAGTACTTTATAAAAGACTTATTAGATGAGATTAATGAATGGAATAATAACCAGCTTAATGATATAATACTACGAGAAACCTTACAAGTTTTAGAGGAAAATATTAAATACGAATTAAATATAATACAAGCAGATTTTCAGCAATTAGATATAAGATTAGACACTTCATTTAGTAAAGAAATGGAACTTCCCAGCCGTGATATTACTAGTGATTTTATAGATTTTGGTAGTATTGGTATTAGGAATGCTTTAGTAATAGAATTAGGACAATTGACAGGAATTGGTTTTATAGCAGCCTTCATCGCTAACGTTACTGCTATGATTACTTCTATGATTACTAGTAATTTTGGATTAGAAAGTGCAGATAATGAGGAATTGTATGATCCAATCAAGATGAAAGTTTTAGAGATAGGTCTTGAAAAGTTTGAGGAATCTATTGATATAGTTTATAAAAAATTATGTGAAAATGTTGAGACAGGATTTGATAGTAAAGTTGAATCAGCAAATCGAGTTATCGAACAAGCTATATCGCTTTACGAAAACCTTTTAGACCAGCAGGAAAAAACCGAACAAGAAGCAGTAACGAAATATAATATATCTAAAAATTTGATTTTGCAATATTGTCAAGAGCTTAACCAAGTCCAAGATAAAATAAATACAGATATTGGACTCTGGTACTCAGAGATAATTAATAAAATAATTATTAAAAGACAATACAATTAATCGTTTTCTAAGTAACTATATTTGCTGAAGTTGAGGAATAATTCAAAACCAAAAGCCTGAGCTTTTTTGTAGAGGATATTGATCCATAATCTGAAATTGTAAAAGTTTTAGGTATCCCCTCAATACTTTGGGGTAGAAAATTATTCTGGCATCCACGATCCACCAAATAGATTAGAAGAAGATTTCTCCCGGATAATAGTTGCTAAAGACGGAATATTTCCAATTCGAGATAAAAGAGAATACAAACCTTAAATTATCTTAATATTAGATAATGCTAGTTTTCATAAACGTAAGGATATTCTGGGTAAAATCGCTCAAGAGTTTCCAAATTTTGTTTTAGAGTTTTTACCTGCTTATAGCCCTGATTACAATATCATCGAATTAGCCTGGTACTCATGTAAAGAATATATTGCTCACCGTATATATTGCTCACCGTCTGTTTAAATCAGTAGATGAATTGAAAGCATTACTAGAACACCGATTCACTAATAAAACGCGAGGTTGAAAAACCGGATTTTTAGGTCATTTCAACCACAGTTTCTTTCTTGTGCCTAAAAGAAACCCAAGTTTTTCGTCATGACCCTGAATACTGAATCGGTGTTCTAGATAAGCTGTTAAACCAAGGTGAGCTAGTGATTAAGTGACATCGGAAAATCAAAAATAAAGGCAATATTAACTATATTGCAACTTAAATGCTGATTAGCTTATCAAGCTACAAGTCCGGGCTACTTGGTTATTAGACCTCTTGCAAAAGTCGCTCAGGAAGATTTGATTTTGGGGAGAGAAAGCTCGTAATTGTAGAGAGCAGCAATTAGATTAAACCTTAAACTAAATCTTTTCCGACGATTTCTATAAGTAAGAGACAAAATTTTAAATACCTTGAGCTTGCGATTTACATGCTCACCTAAAACTCTAATTCTGGCTAATTTTCGATTAGTCTTGTTGTCCTCACAACTTAATTTACCTCCTCGGGGCTTTTTCTTGGAAATTCGACTATTATCATGTAGTTTTTGAATACCTTGATAACTTTTATAGCGTTTTCCAGTCTAATGAAGTACACTGATTAAGATTAAGGCTGTGCATCTACTCAAGGTTCCAAATGAAAGCGTATTCCCTGGATTTTCGCCAAAAAATATTTGATACATACTTGGAAGATCGAATATCACAACGTCAATTAGCAAAAAGATTTTGTGTCAGTTTAAGTTTTATCCAGAAACTAATAAAGCAATATAAAGAAACAACAAGTATTGCTCCTAAAGTTAGGACTAAACAAACTCCTCCAAAGCTAAATGAAGAACAACTTAACATACTCGAAGGAATACTTGAGGCTAAGAATGATGCCACCTTGAAAGAAATTCGCTTCATTCTCCAAGAAAAAACAGGAATAACAATTGGTATTTCTACGGTAGACCGGATGTTACAGAGGATAGAAATAAGTCTAAAAAAAAACATTATACGCCTCGGAAAAAGAAACAGAAAGAGTTCAATTATTAAGAGTAAAATTCTGGCTTCAACTTCAGGGAATACCGTTTCTGGGTGCTCTATTGTGTATTCAATAACTCTTACCAATAGTGGCTGACCACCTTTTTTTCGCACCTTTTCTGAAGGATTAATGTATGACAAATAAGAGCCGTCTTCTAAGGGTTTTTCAAACATAAATTTTACATTTGCCGGAATTCTGCCTAGATATTCACAGCCCTGAGATATTGTTGCAGATACCATTGCATAGGAATGTAAACCTCTATCCCACATTAACAACATTCCTGATTTCACCGAGCGTAATAATTTTAATGCTCGGACTCGTTCTCCCATACGATAAGGACACATTAAAGCATCAAAGATGATCTGTGTTCCTGCTTCTACCAAAACGACTAGTCTCACTTTGGGGAATGCTGCAATTGTTCCAGGGCGACTACTTGGACGACCAAACACTCTTGCATTTTCTTCGCTATCTGGGATATCAAAACAGCTACCATCAATCACCACTATTCGCAGTCCATTCAAAAATGCTCCCAATGTTTCACCCGTTGCCATTGGTTTTACTACCTGGTGAAACAATTGGCTTATCGCCCTAGATCCTAATCTTTGTCGAGCTTGCGTAATTGCTGATTTACAGGGTACTCGCCAATATTTACCAACTTTTATCCATCCCACAGAAAGACCATCAACTAAGTTTTTCAGTACATCTCGCATCGAATCTCTCGACCAAAGGCTCATTGCTATTACAAGGCATACTACTAATTGTGCTGGTAGCGATCGCCTTCTTTCCTCATCAGCTTTTGTAGTAGCGATCGCTTGCTCAATCGCCGTTGCAGGGATAGCTGTCTCAATCGCTTTCAGTAAATCGCTACTTTGTATCTTTGGAGACAACACTGAGAAATCCTTGAGATGTACCACGATTCATTTGGATGCTTGGGAACAATGCTTACTTTACCTAACTTTCAGGCTTAACTGAACCGTATTGGCTTATATTTCTCAAAAATTAGTTCCAAAACTTGGGATAGGTGATTATGTAATCATGGACAATTGCTCAATTCATAAAGGGAAAGAGATTGAAAAACTAATTGAGGCTGTCGGAGCTAAATTAATTTATTTACCACCATATTTCCTGATTTTTCACCAATTGAAAATTGTTGGTCAAAGATCAAGAACATTCTACGTTCTATTGGTGCTAGGAGTTATCCAGATTTAGCAAAAGCAATTGAAACTGCTTTTAGCCAAGTCTCTTTAAATGATATTTATAACTGGTTTACTCATTGTTGCTACTGTACTTCACTAGACTGAGAAACGCTATATCTCCTAAACATTCGAGCTTTTCTTCTAACCTGACTTTACTATTTTTAAATATACGGAAATCATGCTCTCTACCCTTACCATGAGCGGTGCAGATGATTTCACCATTCGCTTGATTTACCGCTACTTGTGACTTAAGCGGAGCCGGAGACGCTCCGCCTCCGGTGTATGCTTTCTCTTTTTCCCCCTGTAGAACTTTTTTTGTTTTTTTGAAGCGATGGCTACGCCCGCTGCAGGCATAGCACTATCTCTAGCATCGCAGTTATTAGTCTCTGGACGTACACCACACAAGCGTTTAAAGTCTTCAGGCTTCAGGCTCTTTACTTGTTCGTAAGTCATCAATGCTACCCAACTCTAACCTCTTGTCCCACACCTCTGGGACTTTTGCAAGAGGTCTACTCATATCTTGCACCTGGAAATAGTAATGTCAATTCCATGACTAAGTGCTAAGGGTCGAAGCCGTTCAATATCCAGTAGTAATAAAGACAGGATTAAATGA
>NZ_JACJQM010000259.1:0-4907 GCF_014696655.1 Nostoc sp. FACHB-888
ATATAAGTTCCATTTTTAGATGTTACTTTTATTTTCTTATTCCTGGTTAATACTGATTGTTTTTATCAGGTGCAAGATATGAGGAAGGTGGTTGCTGACGAACCCAGTTAATATCCTCAATTGATACTTTGCAATGTGGTCTAATCAATTTATCTGCGTCTGCAAGTTTTCGCTCGTTTCGCTGCTTGCTGCCACCGTTGATTGCTTTTAATGCTGTAGTCATATTCCCTCCTAAATTTTTCCATGACAATGTGAGCGACATTGCACCCATCCCGCGTTTAAGTCTTTTTGCTAGAGGCGAGTTTTATCTACTTTTTCTCACCCTGCCAGAATCGCAATTCATCTCGAAAATATCTGTCAGCCTTTTTTGATTGCTCCTTCCAACAATCCCAGGCAACGATTACCTCATCTCCCAAATCCTGAATCACTTCTCCTCTGGCGACATACAAAGTACGATATGGATCGGCGTGGGCAACGATAGAGCCGAGTCCGATTGTGTCTGGTTGAGAAGATGCGGTCTGGAGTGCGGTAATTAAATCAGTTTCTTCACTGGTCAATTCCGCCCAATAGTCCTGTTTGATTACCTCGTACTCTTGTGCCACTGCCCAATAGTCCTGCCACGTACACCCAGGCTTTGCTAGCACTGCCCTAATATCACTAACCGCTTGAGGCAACATCTCCAATTGTTCGGCTCGATAAGCGATCGCAATTGGTGTTGGCTCACTCCTCAGAATTATCGCAGCAGCTTCCAAGGCTTGGGTGTTGTTCATCGCACTGGCGAGATTCTTCAACGCCATGCCCATGAGCCGCAGACATTCTTGGGCATTTTCTTTGGGTGGTTCCTGCGCTAGCGATCGCAGATCAATTGTTTTTTCCAGGGCTTGCTTCACTTGCTTGTTCAAAGCTTTGGTCGCTTGCTGGGTCATAGTATTTCCCCACTGCTGTTGAGGACGTTCTTGTACTGCGTTTTCTAAATCTTGAATACGCTGCCTAAGCTGTTGGTTCTCAGTCTCCAACTGTCGTAGTGATTCCATCTCATCCAAACGCTGCTGTAACTGAATATTTTGCTCTTTCTGCTGCTTGTACAGTTGTTGCAAGGATTGGATTTGCTCTTGTACCTGGGCTTCAGCTTTAGCCCCTGCTTCAGCTTGCAAACCAATTCTCAATTCTTGGGAAAGTTGCTCTAACTCCTGTTTATGGCGTTCTTCGAGTGCAGCGATCGCTTCTGTGTATTCTGGTGAATAATTTCGCTCTCTGGAAAATGAGACACTAGCGGCATCTAAATCAGCATTGTTGATCAACAATCTTTCGCCATCAGTAAAGGTGACAATCTGCTGCCAACGATTTGGTGCGTCTGCCTCAATGGTTCCCTCTTCTCCATACCTTGGGTGTGACTGTTGTGAAACTGTGACAATGGCTTTTCGAGGAACCACTGGTTCTTCAATTTTGGGAACCATTGGTTCCTGAGTAGATTGCTTTTTGCGTGGAAGTTGAGGAACCACAATATTTGCAGCAGCAGCAAAGTCTGAAACACTTGGGTCAGGGTTATCTTTCAGAGCCAGGGATACAGCTTGTTTTAGTTTCTCTGGTTCCTTGACTAGCCGCAGCAGTGGACGGGCTTGACGCTCGTTTTTGATGTGTTCGCCCAACTCGCCAACTGCGTCTATGACCTTTTTAGCTCCTAGCAGTTGGTTGATTCGTCGGTATCCACCCCAGGCGTATAATTCACGCTGGCAGTATTCTTCAAAGTTTTTATAGCCAGCTTGCAGGTAAAGCTGCTGTTCCCTCATCTGGAGGATTTCATCTACCGCCTGCCACTCAAAACGGCCGATGACGGAGAAGGTTTCCTGAATGCTGGTGTTGACAACACTGTAATCGAGTGCTGTTGTTTGTTCTCTGTCTAGTGTCAGCATATCTCTTGCCCACTATGGTAAATGCTTGAAAAATTGGTCTTGCAAATTAGCCAAAGTGAACTAGGTAGCTGTAATATGGATTTTTCCAAAAATGTGTCAGCATTGTAATTGGCTCACTTTGTCCTAAACAACTTGAGTAAGCGATCGTGTAGCTTGCCGGCCTGCGATCGCTTTTATCTATGATGCTTCAGTGAGAAGTTTAAATAAGTTTGATCGGGAAGTGTACTAAAAATAAATACAACACATAAATGGGTGGTCATGCTGCCTCTTCATTAACTTGAGCTTGTTTCTTTGTGCGTCGCTGGGGGATATCCTGTGGATCTCTCATTTCAAAAAGATCGCCTACAGTTCGCCCAAAGTAGTTACATAGGGTTTCGACTGTGCTGACATCAACACGACTGAAATTGTTGGTAAATAGACGGTTAATAGTTGTCACGTCTAAACCAGTGTCTCTTGCCAGTTGTCTCTGGGACAGCTGGGGGTCTTTCTCTGCCATCAAAACGGCTAGTCGGCAAAACATCTTTTTTTTCATTCCTCCATCGTACCTGTAGGCTATGTTAACATATTGTTTGCTTTATCGCATACATTAGCTAAAAATAAGCAATCATTGTTAGTATTAACCCTTGACAACTGTATGCATTACCGCATATACTAATAGATACAAGGGCAAAGGAAAAACAAACCCTTAGCCAGCAAACGCAATCAAGAGTTTGTACTTACCGAATCTTGACAAGTGAATCCAGAGTGACCGCTTGATGAGTAACCGAGGCACTGGCACAACCAGAGAAGGCGAGAGGTACACAGCCGGGAAATGGATTCGCACTGAATAAGAAATTACCAGCAGGACGACGGACGGCAGTTGAAGCCTTTGAAGCCACACGTCGCCTGATACGCTGTATCTCCTGTTTTGGTATCACTCAAGTGCCACTGGCTTTGAGTCACAAATATATGGCTACGCCAAATCTTTTTGAGAGCGTTGTGCTGAACCACAACGTTGTTTGCACACATAACAAAGGCGACCGCCACCCTGAGAAAGTTTGCGATCGCCTTTTATCCAATTGAATGGAGATCAATATTATGCCTTATACAACACATACACAGCAAGCAATTCCTAGTTCTTCTGTTGATGAACAAGCCACAGCCCAAGCAGAACTAAACCACTACCTCGAATCCCAAGCCAAAGTTGTAGCCCCCACCCAAGATCCTCTCACCAGCAGAGATCGCCGCATCATTGGCGAGATTATCGAAGTTGAACCCGAATCAATCCGCACTATCTGGATCGAAGGCGGAATCACAGTATGGGTGCAGTTCGTGGAAGGAGGACGGCTGCCCTTCGATAGGGACTGGTTCGCTACAAGAGTTGCAGAGGTCAAAGCGACTCTACCAGAAACACCCTTGGAGCGCAACGAGCGATTGAGCGATGAACTGGAAACAGCTTGCACTGCTTTTGGTCTGTACCACGGTGAGATAGACTGGCTCTCGTTCAGCACCAAACTCTACCAAGACGGGCATTTTGTTGGCTTCGTCGGGTGCAATCACCAAGGTTGGTACGCAAGACCGAGACAGTACGGGGTAAATCGGGTTACTGGCAATGCAAAAGATGTGATTGCGTCGTTGGGAGTCCGAATGGCAGTAGCGGCGTAAGTGGCTGTTGCGAGAAAGGGCGATTGCACACCAAAAGAATTGCAATCGCCAACGAGGTTAATCTCGAATAAATACAATCATGGCACAAAGTAGAGCAGATAACCCCATACTTCAAGATTCGGGTTTCGATAACCATCAACTGAAAATTATGCACCCTCCAGCAGCTTTAAACGCACAGGTGTAAAAAATCTCTGAAGTGAAAAAGGCGATTGCAGTCCAAGGGAAAAGCGATCGCCGCTACAACGAAATTTATGACAATTCAAATCATCATGGCACAAACGATAAGCCCATTTTCTCTTCAAGAAGCCCAGTTAGATAAGCCAACAGAGAAAATACTCCTACCTCCAACCGACCCCAACGCAGAGGTACAAGAAATTCCTCCCTACAAACTGGTTTACGTTGGCGGAGCTTGCCCCAGAACTTATCGAGTATACAAAGCTCATTCCATGATTGGGGTGATATTTCAACACATCACTCATTGGTCGAATACTGTAGATAAGATTCGATACGCCGAGTCGTTGGATGCAGCAGTGGGATTAGACAACTCCATGACAATGGCAGGCTACTTTACGGCTACTACAGAACAACCACCCACAGAAGAAGAGTTGCTAGATATTGAATTTGATGCACTGACTTTTGAGGAGTGGGAAAAGCTGAAAAGATACGTTCCACAAGCGAAAGATTTAATTGCAGCGTAAGAAAATGGGTGGGCATTTGACCCACCTATATAGGAAGGAGCAAACCTAAATTTTATCCAAATACAACACCACAACTCATCGGATAAATCAATGGAACCGATAGAAATACTGAAGCAGTTCAACTCGTATTACGTAAATATTCAGGCGATTGCACAAAATGAAACTTGGCTCTTATTGATTGCTGATAAGAAGATTGACCCAGAAGCAGCAACTCACTTAGCTGATGTCCTGCATTACTTGAGTGAGGCAATGGGGTGTGTCGAAGAAATCGTTGAAGTCAAAACAATTCAAAATTACTAAACTGCTCACTTATGAGTTAGAAGTAATTTCTGGCACTGTCATAAATAGCTAAGTCGAACACTATCCAATATCAACGCAATTTTCAATAACAGCAACGTAATTATGGAAACAATCACCATAAACAATAGTGTCTTTCTCATTCCACCCACCCAACCTAAACTACAAGCAAACTGTGCCAAAGAATATGATCAATTTCTTCTTGATTATCCTCCAAAACTGACAATCTTAGAGGCACGATCTGGCGGATATCTCATGCAAGGGCAGAATCAAACAACAATAGCACAAGGTGAAAAGCGGTAAACACTACTTTTGCTGATGTGGCTTTGTCAAGAACCTTGCTAACCAAGCTAAA